>JAFNAU010000171.1 GCA_017860335.1 Bacteroidota bacterium | reverse complement strand
GATGCTTATCATGCAGAAACGTTTCCCCGACCGCGTGTACGATGTGGGTATTGCCGAAGGTCATGCGGTAACTTTCTCAGCCGGACTGGCCAAAGAGGGTATGGTGCCGTTCTGCAATATCTATTCGTCTTTTATGCAACGGGCTTACGATAATGTCATTCACGATGTGGCATTACAGAAACTTCCTGTTATCATGTGTCTGGATCGCGCCGGTATTGTCGGCTCCGACGGTGCAACGCATCAGGGTCAATTCGACCTGGCATATATGCGGTGCATCCCCCATTTGACCATTGCTGCTCCGCGCAATGAGGTAGAACTCCGTCACCTGATGTACACGGCGCAACTACCGGACAAAGGTCCGTTTGTCATCCGTTATCCCCCATGGAAGGAATTGCCTGTTGGGAAAGGGGAATGCTTGAAGGAAGGGAAAAACCTGGCAGTAATCACCATCGGTACCATGGCCAATCCGGCTGAGAAAGCCATCAACAGGATCGAAAATGAGAGTGGTGTTACCATCGCGCATTACGATGCACGCTTTGTGAAGCCTCTCGACGAAGAAATGCTTCATACAATCGGTAAATTGTTCAAACGTGTCATGACCCTCGAAGATGGAGTAATCGAAGGAGGATTTGGTAGCGCGGTACTTGAATTTTTTGCTGAAAATAAATATTCAGTGGAACTTACTCGTTTGGGTATTCCCGATTGTTTCATTGAACATGGCACTCCCGAAGAACTCTACGATAAGATTGGTCTGTCGGCTGAAGGAATTCAGCGCAGTATAGAAACGGTGCTTAAAGAAAAAACAGAAAAATAAGGTTTAGTTAAATAGTAAACACATGAAGATTATCATTGCAGGTGCAGGTGAAGTGGGTACTCACCTGGCAAAATTATTAGCAAAAGAGAGCATGGATACCATTCTGATGGATGAAGATCCCGGAAAACTGTCCAATCTCGAATCAACCCATGATCTGCTTACGCGGGTGGGCTCGCCTACGTCTATCAACTGTCTGAAAGAATGTGACATTGATGGTACGGATCTTTTCATTGCTGTTACACCTTTCGAAAGTGTGAATATGACAGCCTGCATGCTCGCTACCAATCTCGGTGCTAAAAAAACACTGGCGCGGATTGAAAACTATGAATACCTGCAACCCGCGAACAAGGAATTCTTCGAAAAACTGGGTGTGGATTATCTCATTTGTCCCGAAAAACTGGCAGCTGAGGAGATTGTAGAAGCCCTGAAGCATACCTGGCTGCGTCAGAACCTGAGTTTCTGCAATGATGCTTTGATCCTGTTGGGTATTAAAGTCAGAAATAATTCGGAGATTATTGATAAACCATTCAATTCGGGATATTTCGATCATGGTAAATACAGGGTGGTTGCAATCAACCGGAAGGAAAAAACGATTATACCTAGTGGATATGATCAATTATCAGCCGGTGATATCGTTTATTTTATCACCATGAAACAAAATGTTGAATTTGTACGCGAACAAGCCGGAAAGATCGTTTACCCCGTTCGCAATGTGATGATTATGGGAGGAAGCCGTATCGCTCAGAAAACTATTCAGTACCTGCCGGGTAACATCAATACAAAGATTCTCGAACGCGACAAGGAAAAATGTTATTTTCTGGCCGAAAAGCTGGAGGATACGCTTATTATCAATGCCGATGGCCGTAACGTGGATGCCCTCCGGTCGGAAGGAATTCAGGAAATTGATGCCTTTGTGGCTACCACAGCCAATTCGGAAGCGAATATACTTGCCTGTCTCGAAGCAAAACGCCTGGGAGTGAAGAAAACTGTGGCTGAGGTGGAGAATATAGACTACATACAGCTGGCAGAAGATCTGGATATCGGGACGGTTATTAACAAAAAAATGATAGCAGCCAGCTATATCTATCAGCTTACGCTCGATGCCGATGTACTCGAGGTTCGAAGCCTCACTTCGGCCGATGCTGAAGTGGTTGAATTTGTAGCAAAGGAAGGCTCTAAAATCACCAAAACACAAATAAAAAACATCCGACTGCCCGAGAATGTTAACATTGGAGGTATTGTGCGAGACGGAGTGGGAAGTATCGTTTACGGAAATACCCAGATCATGCCTAATGATCATGTCATCGTATTCTGTATATCGTCAGCCATCCGCAAGGTAGAAACTTTATTTAATTAGTAAGGATATTTATAATTAATGGTTTGCCGAAAATTGATGTTCACCTATTACTGCCAATGAACAGGGGTTTAAATATCAGATTGATTTTGAAAATCGTAGGTGGACTGCTTCTGGTCGAAGCTGTTTTTCTGCTTTTCCCATTAATAGTAACGCTCATTTACGGCGAAGCTGAAAGTCGATTTTACCTGAGAACAATCGGAATAGCTGCTGGTTTGGGCTTGGTTGGTTTGTTATCCGGAATTAAGGCTGAAATGTTCTTCGGAAAGCGCGAAGGAGCTGTCATTGTTACGTTTACCTGGTTGATTTACACACTGATAGGCGCACTGCCTTACTGGCTGAGTGGTAATATACCAGCCTTTACAGATGCTTTTTTCGAGTCTCTATCCGGTTTTACAACCACGGGAACAACTATCCTGAATAATATTGAAGCTTTACCTTATAATATGCTTTTCTGGCGAAGTATGACACACTGGATTGGCGGTCTGGGAATTATGGTCATGTTTCTGACACTGATACCTTTTCTGGGTGGAACCGGTTATGAACTTTTTTCGTCGGAAGGAACAACACCCATCAAAGAAAAAATTACTCCAAAAATCAGAGAAACAGCCCAATTTCTGCTTCTGGTATATATACTCCTCACAGCACTTTGTACCATAGCTCTAACATTGGCAGGGATGAATCTGTTTGATGCTGTCAATCATGCCTTGTCGACGGTAAGTACGGGAGGTTTTTCAACCAAACAACTCAGTATTGCTTACTGGAACTCGCCGGCAATTGAATATGTCATCATATTTTTTATGTTTTTTTCCGGTATAAATTTTACCATATTTTACTACATCTACAAATCAAACTGGGATAGAATTAAGAAAAACGAAGAACTGAAATATTACATCCTTATATTTCTGGTGTCTGTTCTGATCATCATATATTCACACATCGACTTTAGCAAGCCATTGACCTTCGCGAGTATCGAAAAATCGGTAAGAGGAAGCCTGTTTATTGTAACTTCGTGCATAACCACTACCGGACTTTGTACCGAAGATTACATCCTGTGGAATTCATATACCTGGATTGTTCTTCTGGTGTTGATGGTTACAGGAGCATCGACCTATTCTACTTCGGGAGGTATAAAAGTAGCACGTGTGGTGGTGCTGGCAAAATTTTGTTATTCCGAATACAAGAAATTAATTCATCCCAATGCCGTGATCCCGGTACGCTTCAACGGCTATATCGTGAAGGACGACCTGCTCCTGCGCGTTCTCGTTTTTTCAATTATATATTTACTCATTATTGTGACTGGTACATTTATTTTAAGTCTCACAGGCCTGGGCTTTGAAGAGGCAATCAGTGGTATGATTACCTGTATGAGTGATGTGGGCTTGGGGCTGGGAAAACTCGGACCTTCATCATCTTTTGCTGAAATCCCGGTTATCAGTAAATGGTTTCTGGCGTTCGTTATGCTGCTAGGTCGTTTGGAAATATATTCTGTACTTTTACTTTTTACACCGGTATTCTGGAAAAAATAAACTGAAACTATATGTTCAAATCTGAAATCAATTATAAACTGGTGTCGAGAGTTATCGGCAATTTGTTGCTCGTCGAAAGTGCAGTCTTATTTTTTGTGTTGTTTATTACGCTTATTTATGGTGAAAAAGATGGCTGGTATTTTGTTGGAACCTCGCTATTTGCTCTGCTTGCTGGCCTGCTGATGATTGCATTCGGGAAGAATGCACCTGAAAGGATTGGAAAACGGGAAGGTTCTATGATCGTAACTTTTACATGGATTATCTTTTCGCTTGTCGGAGCATTGCCTTTCTGGCTCAGCAATAGTATTCCTTCCTTTACTGATGCCTTTTTCGAAACAATTTCAGGTTTTACAACCACAGGAGCTTCCATTTTGAATAATATAGAAGAACTTTCACATGGAATGCTGTTCTGGCGCTCGCTCACACACTGGGTGGGAGGTCTTGGTATTATTGTTATCTCACTGGCCCTGCTCCCGGTGTTCGGAGTGAGCGGCACACAGCTTTTTGCCGCTGAAACGACGGGTCCCACGAAAGATAAGATTCATCCGAAACTGAACGAAACAGCCAAGCGTTTGTTTTTAATATATCTCATTCTTACTGCAGCCGAAACAATACTTCTGTTATTTGGACGGATGAATCTCTTCGATGCGGTTTGCCACTCCTTTTCAACCATTGCCACTGGAGGTTTCTCTACCAAGCAGGCAAGTATAGCTTATTATAACTCTCCCTATATCGAATATGTAATTACAATATTCATGATACTATCGGGAGTCAATTTTGGAAATTACTATTTAGCCTACCAGCGGAAATTTGATAAAATAAAAGAAAACGAGGAATTGCGCTTCTATTTGATTCTATTGTTCGTGTTTACGGTTATTGTTGCTCTTTCGCTGATTGACTTTTCGGAAGTGGTTACTGGCAGTTCTGTTGAAAAAGCATGGCGTGAAGCATTCTTTACAGTTTCATCCCTCATGACTACTACGGGTATGGTTACCGCCGATTATATGTTCTGGAAACCGCTGACGTGGATAATACTAATCACAGTAATGATGACCGGTGCTTCTGCAGGTTCTACCAGTGGTGGTATTAAAATGATCCGGGTGGTCATCTCAGCCAAAGCTTGTTACTATGAATTCAAAAGGCTGATACATCCTACAGCCGTTATTCCTGTTAGATACAATAAACATGTAGTACGCGAAGATACGCTTACGCGGGTAATAGCGTTTACGTTGCTTTATATTGTATTTGCTCTGTTTGGGATACTGGTTCTTGCCATTTCCGGCATGGGATTTCTGGAGTCAATAGGAGGTATGGTTACCTGCCTGGGAGGGGTTGGTCCGGGGCTAGGACTGGTTGGTCCTACCGGTAATTTTGCTCAAATTCCCGAATTTAGCAAATGGTTCCTCGATTTGGTCATGCTCACCGGCCGATTGGAATTATATACCGTCCTGATGCTGTTTACTCCCGCATTTTGGCGTAAATAAGTGATTTAAATTATACTTATGTTATTCGACCTGCATTTCCTCAATTTTTCTGGATTTCTACCTGTGAAAATTCTTTGAAAAATAATTTCCCGTTTAAGTTCTTATAGTTTAGGTTTTTGAATAAGAACAGCAAATTTAATTTGAAATTATTTGCAGACTGACTTGTTCAGTATAAAATTTTTTTCTACCTTTGCACCCGCTTTGAGAGAGAAGTTGAGTGCAGATATGCGGTTTGATATTTTGGAAAAACTTTTCAATTAT
>JAFNAU010000170.1 GCA_017860335.1 Bacteroidota bacterium | reverse complement strand
TGAGAAAATGCGTTTGACAGTAGAAGGATTTTACAAACAATATCAAAACTATCCCCTTTCTGTATCGGATGGATTAAGCATTGCCAGCAAGGGTACTGATTATGGGCAGATAGGTGATGAGGAAATAATTTCAACGGGAAAAGGAAGGGCTTACGGAGTGGAATTTCTCTATAAAATCATGGAATGGAAAAACCTGAACATCACCTCCACTTACACTTTCTTCAGAAGTGAGTTTACCGACAAAAATGATGTATATCGTCCGTCTTCCTGGGACACGAGACACCTGCTCAACCTGATTTCGAGCTATAAATTTGGTAAAAGCTGGAATATAGCTATGCGCTGGAGATATGTTGGAGGCGCACCTTACTCACCTATCGATTTCGAAAAATCAGGTAACAGGGTAGCCTGGAGCATCACCAACCAACCTTACATAGATTACACCAACTTCAATTCGCTGCGGCTGAAAGATGCACATCAGCTTGACTTACGCTTAGACAAGGAGTTTTATTTCAAAAAATGGGTGCTGAATTTGTACACCGACATTCAGAATGTTTACAATTTTCAGTCGCAGGGCACACCTATATACACCAACAAAACCGCGGAAGGAGCAATCATTCCGGACCCGTATGGAGACATTACCCGTCAGGGACTGCGCGAAATTGATACCTTCAACGGAACAGTTTTACCTACAATTGGTTTAATTATTAAAATCTAGTCCAAATAATTATTGAAAACATGCAAATTATCAGAATATGAAAACAAGAATAATTTTGACAGTAATGCTGATACTGGCAATTGCCGCTTCAGCAAAAAAGAAACCCGAAACTTTTTCCAACTATGTTTATGGGAAAAATGATCAATGCACAGTGCTGAGCCTTAAATTTGAAAAAGGAAAAGAGCACAACCACCCACTTTATGCCGTATGGCTTGCAGATGCTGACGGAAAGTACATTCAGACGCTTTATGTTTCGAAGAGCGTGGCAAAAGGCTATTTCGAACACGGAAGCAAAAATACCGGTAAATGGCTGCCGGGAGAAATTCAGCGTCCCGCTACACTTCCTTACTGGGCACATCAGCGAGGAGTAATGAATGAACTGGGCACTTACATGCCTACTCCAAAAAAGCCTGTACCGGACGCGTATTCGGGTGCAACTCCCCTCTCGTCATTTGTACTTAACATGAAAACTGATACCAGATTAAAAGGTAAATACCGGATTTATCTGGAACTCAATCAATCCTGGGACTGGAACGAGTACTGGACCAACAACAAATATCCCGACGACAAGGAATATAAAACATCCAGCCAACCGGCTGTAGTCTATTCGGCAGATTTTGACACCGACAATGCAGGTAAAGAAGTTGAGCTCAAACCGGTGGGACACAGTCATTATGCCGGTAGTGACGGTCAACTTTATACTGACCTTAATACCCTGACTACTGCCTTGAAAATTGCAAAAAAAATTACCCTGACATTCAACTAAACAGTCAGTAATATCAAATAGAGAACAACATCATGAAAACAAACAAATTAATTCCCTTCAGTTTATTACTTATGGTTACAATCAGTTTATTCAGTTCGTGCACCAGCATCCCTAAGGGAGCGGTGGCTGTCAGTTCTTTTGATAAAGAGAAGTATCTGGGCAAATGGTACGAAATAGCCCGTATGGATTTCAAATTTGAACGTGGTCTGAACAACACAACCGCATTTTACTCAGTCAATAAGGACGGAAGCATACGGGTACAAAACCGTGGTTACAATCCTGCAAAAAACGTCTGGAAAGAAGCTATCGGGAAAGCAAAATTTGTAGGAAAAGACGATGTTGCAATGCTTAAAGTTTCGTTCTTCGGTCCTTTTTACGGAGGCTACAATGTAATCGCGCTGGATAAAGACTATAAATACGCCCTGATAGCAGGAAATAACCTGGATTATCTGTGGATACTCTCCCGCGAAAAAACACTGCCCAAAGATATAAAAACCGAATACCTGAAAATTGCCGGAAATCTGGGTTTCAAAACTTCGGAGTTAATCTGGGTGGAACACGACAAGTAAGCTAACTGGCTTTTTTATCCTGAGTTCTCTGAAATCTTAAAAAGACGAATTTCATTTTTAGTTAATCCGGATATTAAGGCTAATGAAAAAAGCATTTTCAAGGTATTCAAACCTGCTTTTTCATACTCTTAGATAAAATAGAGCCTCACAAACAACATTGTCTGTGAGGTTCTCTTTATAGAAAACTCGACTTACACGTTAAAACATACAACCGAAGCTCAGTTTGTGTTCGGCAACATGATGTGTTACATCGGGATAATATTTATATAAGCTATTCCGGTGATTATAACTGGTTTCGGAAGCAATATAAATATTCTTTCTGATAAAATAGTTGATGCCCAAGCGCCCTACGCTCAAACTTGTATTGCCCACATCGCCGTGAACATTCCAAATGCCGTCCCTGAAGTCATCAGGGGCATATCCGACCCAGGAGTAGATGCGATAATCCTCCGTATTGAGCAGGATTTGGAGTTTGTTTTTAAAATTAAATGCCAGATTCAGTTTTGAACTAAATCCGCTTCCCATGTTGTAATCACGCTCATCGAACCTGTAATGATCGGTCTGACTACCACCAAGCAAAATTGCACTCAGGTATGCCGATCCGGTGAGAGTAATCTTATTTTTTACGGATACTTTGTACAAAAGCCCCGGACCCGCAGCAGCGGCTTCGGAAATTTTATACGGGTAAAGCTGTATGTGGCTATTATCAGTTTGCGATTCGTAATAGTTGAAATGTTGAAAAATGCCATAACTAAGGTGCATGTTCTGCTTTTTAAGAGGTACTTCATTCAAAAACAGCATACCCAGAACATTTACCCGGCTTATTATTGGTTGTTTTGAGAAAAAGTTTCCGCCAAGTTTAAAAGTAAAAAAATCGTAAGGTTTTTCATTTCCGGTATCAAATTCGTTGCCATACAAGAGTCCGAAATCATAGGAAATCATGTTGCTGTAATCCTGTCGTCGATACAGCCGGTCAGCAATGAAGCGATGCCCAGCCGATACGGAAAAGACCACGGGAGTGGCTGGCACGGAATTCCCGCGGATATTACGATGCTTCCAGGCATCACCGTTTATAATTCTGTTCAATCCCCTGACCGGTGAAATGACGGTCAGTAAAGCTTCGCGTTTAAAACGATCAAAACCCGTTAACCGGTCATCGATTAGCAGATCGGACACCCTGTAGGTCATTTCACCCAGAGCTGCGCCACCCAGAGAGGTAGCCATAAAATCATTAATAGAAGGAGACTCATTTTCCATGAATAATTCCCACATCAGGCTACCTCCTGCCGCAAAAGGCACCGATTGCCAGAAATTTTTCCCGTTCGAACGTGCCGCGTTGAAGTATAGTCCACCATGATAGGGATGCATAAGAAGATTGGTAGAGAACATGTCATTGTCCCATACGAAGCCGGATTTAAAATTATTCTTCACGGTTTTGAAGTTTATCCGGGCATACTCAGCCTGAAGAACAAAGCGATCGTAAGACCAAACGCCGATATTGGTAGCAACAATAATAGCAGCATCTTTATGCGGACTTTTCATATTCAGGAGCAACGAATCGTTACGATTTGTTGCTGAACTTGAAGCTGTATGGTCGATTACCTGGCTTTGGGCAGTGAACATGAGAAAACAAAAAAACAGTGTCGGCAATGTCCTGAAATGATACTTATTCATAAACAATAAAAAGAGTAGCAATCGACAAATTTATTAAAGGAGAAATATCTAAGTTTCCTGTCAATTAGTAAATGCAACTTTGGAACCAAAATAGAATAGTTTGTTTTTTCAGAGCCAGGAGGAATAACCTCCCCTTGCTCTGGCAGAAAAAATCACTGATTTTGTCTACCTACTGAAGTTTACATTTAAGAATCATCTAACCAGAGAACAAAGATATACTATTTGTACAACGTTGCAAAGCGGAAATACACAAAGTGAGATTGCCCTTGTTGTAAATAAAGATAAATCAGTAGTCAGTCGCAAAATCCGTCGCAATGCAAATGCCCAATTTGGCCAGTACAGAGATAATTTAGCGCATCGTATATACCCGAAGCGTCAGCAGTACAAAGCTAGATGCCGGTTGCGAAACACGCAAATAGTGTATAGCTTTACAGATATTATACAGTTTTTCATTGCTGACATCTAATGATTTATAACTTACATCGGGAAAATTATCATTTGATTTAATTATTTTAAAATGTTAATTTCAATCAGATAAACCATATACAGGTAATTACAAGTTATTTATAATTAAACAAGTATACTACAAACCCTTTAGAGACGGCAATTGACATAATTCCCCTTGACGTCTTAATATATTTTTCATATCTTTGTGATTTCAACATTCAGTTATTATGTACAGACTAAGAAATTTAATTTTTATACAATTTTTAATACTATTATCATTCAACTCTTATTGTTATGCTCAAACGGGCAATACCTATACAGTAAGAGGTGTCGTAATGAACGAAGAAGATGGAGAAACTTTACCCGGCGTGTCTATAAGTGTTGGTGAAACATCTCAAAGAGCTGTTACAAACCTCGAGGGTAAATTTGTTGTCAACCTGACAAGTTCTCCTGTAACACTCCATTTCTCATACGTTGGGATGAAAAAGAGAAGTATTACAGTAAATCCCGAAACGAAAGATATAACAGTAAAGCTCCAGTCATCCACCCTGCTTTCAGAAGTTGTGATTGAAGCCGGTTACGGACTTGCCCAAAAACGCTCGAACATGGTTGGCAGCGCGTTTCAGGTTCAGTCAAAAGATCTTGAATTTCTTCCACCTGCCAGAATCGATAAAATGCTTGATGGTCTGGTCCCCGGCTTAACCGTGGAACCTAATTCAGATAGTAGACGGAGTTCCTGTTTATCAGGGTACGAGCACAAACATGATGCCCGGATCAAGCTATACAGTTAGCCCTTTATCCTATTTGAATCCAAGCGATATTGAATCCATCACAGTACTCAAAGATGCTTCCGCCACCTCCATTTATGGTGCAAATGGCGCTAACGGGGTTATTATTGTCAAAACCAAATCAGGAACAAAAACAGATAAAGTAATTGTAAACGCTAACATCAGATACGGTATTTCGAACATTGACCAAAGTACACGCTATAAAGTGATGAATGCTTCACAATATCTGTCTTATGCAAGAGAAGCATGGGTAAACGGAGGACAGGACATTAACGCGTTTCCATTCCAGGACAATGAATTAAACAGTTACTCAACGACTGATGTTGACTGGGGAAATTTGTATTTCGGACAGGGACAAACCTTTGAAGCTAGCTTATCCTTAAGAAGTGGCGACGAGAAAAGCACAAAAGGATTATCTCTTTCATATTTCGACGAAAAAGGTACGATTAAAACTAACAATCAGCAACGATTTTCAGTGAGGTATAATACAGAATATAAATTTGCAAAGCGGCTAACATTCGGAACAACAATATCGGCTTCATACAACCAAAATAATTTGTTTGCAGTAGGTAATGAGTATTACGAAGTGCTACCGATTTATACTCCCTATTTAGCCGACGGATATACCAACAGACTCTACAATCGTGTTGTAGAAAGTGTAAGTTACGATACAAATGGCAATCCGGTACGCGTATGGAAAGACCAGAAATTTTTCAGCAATTCAATTCCGGAAAGAGAAGACAACAAGAACATCCAAAGAACATCTCTTATTGATGCAACTTCAACACTCATATTTCATATTTTCGACGGACTTGATTTAACAGAACAGTTTGGTGTCAATATAATGACCACCAATGAAGAAATGTACAGTGCGCGCACCACTTTGGAAGGACTTATGAATAATGAACCCAAGGGTTATTCCCGCAGGGCTTCCGCCTCATATCTCAACTGGAACAATATTCTTCGTCTAAATTATCAGAAGAAATTTGGGGAGTTTAATGTTGGCGCGTTAACGGGTATCGAATTACAAAACAACCAATACTCCACACTTTATGCAACCGGATCAGGCTTCCTGAATGATCACATACAGGAAATAGGCTATTCGGAATCAACCTCGAGAACCGGGTATAGTAGTTTCGATAAAAAACGCTCCCTGTCTTATCTGGGACAGGCACAAATATCCTATAACAGCAGATACTACTTTACCGTCAACGCCCGTGCAGACGGAAATTCATCCTTTGGTAAGTATTCTCGCTGGGCAAAGTTCGGCTCTCTGGGATTATCATGGAATATTCATAACGAAGAATTTTTCAATAGTAATATTATCAATTTATTGAAATTCAAAACTTCGTTAGGTACAAATGGAAATTCGAGAATAGATTCATCAAT
>JAFNAU010000169.1 GCA_017860335.1 Bacteroidota bacterium | reverse complement strand
GTGCAAAGATATAAATGTTTAGACAAAAGGATATTACAAAACGATTAAATTCACAGAATGAGGGTGATGAAAAAATATTTTCGCTATCAAAAGTACTCAAATCAGGTAATAAAAGCCGGAGTAAAAAAACTATATAAGCGGTAATCCTAAGTAAACCGTTTGGAATGTTTGTAGAAGTACAACAATCATAAGCAAAACGTTAGTAATCATTGTCTCGTATCAATGAGCTCCCCCTTTAGGGGGTTGGGAAGCCTTGAAATAAAACAAAAAGCCGACATTTGATCGTGTCGGCTTTTATGTGCTTTGTTTTTTTTTATTTCCCTACTGATTGCCTTCGTTCATCATTTTCGAAAGCTCTTCGGGTGAAATTTTGCCGCTAAGCCAGATGACGTTGGTTTCATTCGGCTCTTTAGACATGATGAGCATGTCGGCATTATTTTTACTGTCAACGCGTTTGTAGATGTAAGTTCGTTCATTCTTTTCGCGGGCTTCCACCACGGTTTCAAAATCGCCTTTGCTTACAATTTCATTCAGTTCATTGATAAACGAACTGGCAAGCGCGGAATTAGATCCCTGTTCCAGTGTCAGGATTTTTATTCCCTTCATCTTTGAAATCATTTTTTTTGTTTCCTTGTCGACGCCGCCAAAGGCCGATGCAATGTTCATTGCTCCGCTGCCTACCGATACGTATTGGAAACGTTCATCGTCGGAGTATTTCTTGAAAAATTTGTCGAGCGACTGTGCCTGTGCAGCCGAAGTGAAAATGATTATGGCGACAAATGCCATGATTAACTTTTTCATACAATTATTCTTTTTTAGTTGTTTTTTAATCTGAATTTTTACGAAACCGACATCCTTTTTCCCGGGGTTTTAAAAGCTTTATAAATGCCCGTTTCGCAGTGGTTATTTTATTTTAGATAATTTATTATGTACATTTTGCCTGATTTGGCTGATTTTTTCAATTTTTTCCAGTTGAGTTTCTACCTCTCCGAGTTTTTCCACGGGTTCCAGTCTGCGGTTAACCATCGACAGTGATTTTTCCATCTTTTTTATGGCTATCTGCTGAGCCAGTTCCGGATTGTCGATTCGTTTCCCTTTCATAATCAAATAGTCTTCGGATTGCATCAGTGGCCTCATCGTCGTGATTGCCAGTAAGCAGGCTGCAATACCACTAATGATCCATATAAGAATTCTATTCCGGTTATTCTTCGGTTTTTCAGTCCGAAGGATGGGCGTAACTTCGGGATAAATTTCTTCTTTTTCGGCAGTAAACTGCTGAAAAAAGGGTTTGTATATGACGTGGTTTTCGGAAACATGTTCGCTGTTGAAATAGGCTTTCAATTTTTTTTCTTCCGATAAGGTGCTGGTTCCCCCGAAATATTTGCTTAGTAATTCATCTGCTCTTTCCATATCGTGTTGTTTTCTGCTTGTAATTCATTCAAAATTTGTGTCTTAATCTTCATGCGGGCTCTCGACAGGTTTACCGTTACAGCATTTTCGGACATGTCCATGATGTAGGCAATTTCACTCGTTTCCATTTCCTCCACATCACGCATGCGAATAATGCTTCGTTGCAGTTCCGGCAGCCGGTCAATAAGGAGCTTTACCCTTTCTGTCATGTTTTTCACCTCAGCTTGTTCGTGCGGATTTTTATGGTCGCTTATCAGTTCCGGGTGCAGCTCGCTGGTTTCGCGTCTTTGGCGGATGATGTCCAGACACCTGTTTCGCATCACGCGCATCGCAAAGCCATCCATGTTCTCCACCACATCCAGTTCGCTGCGTTTCTCCCAAAGTTTCAACTGCACATCCTGCAAGGCATCTTCGGCCTCGACACTATCTCGAAGCATTGATTTTGCAAACCGGTAGAGTTTACCGGTAAGTGCCGAAAATATTGAGTTGAACTTTTGAGCTTCCATACACTATTAATGACGAAAGGTCTGAAAAAATATTACTCCTGAAATAAAATAATTCTGTTTTTTTTGAAAATAATCCGATAATCAGCCTTCAGGTACTTCAGAAACGATAAAAAAAATGAACGCAGAGAATAAAATCAGTCAATTTTATCATTTGCGTTCAGTTTGTATTTTCAGTCAGTAAGTGTGTTTTATACAATTCGCTTGATTACCCTCAGTTTATGTGTGTATTCACCGGTTTGAGATGAAATGATACCCTGACTGTCAATAATCTCAATCTTGACATTGCCCGAAGAATGAATAATCTGATGGGAATTGATGAGTATGCCCGTATGAACGATGCTACCTTCCTCATTTTCAAAGAATGCCACATCGCCGGCTTCAACTTCCGACAGAAAATCAACCACAGTGCCAGTTTCGACTTGCTGCGACGCGTCACGGGGAAGCGAGATGTCTATCATCGAAAAGACTACCTGTACCAGTCCCGAACAGTCAATCCCAAAAATACTTTTTCCACCCCAGAGATAGGGCGCGTTTACATACTGATTGGCCAGCTCAACGACCAGTTGCCCGTTGTTGTTTTTGGTAAAAACAGGTTCGAATTGTGCCAGCTGATAAATTTCGTTCTGCAGTTCAAATTGTTCACGGGTAACCGGAGGCAGCAGACTTCCTCCCGGAAGCGTAATCTTTTCAACACTCGAGGTTCTGAAACATACCACCAGCGGGGTTTTTGCTGCCCTGAAAGCGGAAGTGTCCACGGGATCGGATGTGAAATATCTGGAGGATACCGTTTTCTTCCCAATCCAGCCGGTGTAATTATCCGCAAGATTTTTTACCTGATGCCATCGTTCGGTTGACTCGAGAATTTCAATCTGCTGCCCGAAAAGCAGTTGCGAAACCATTTCGCTCCGTTCGTCGGCCTCAGCCCGAAGGGGAATTAATGGAAGTGTGATGATTGTAAACATATTATTTACCAGCATTAATAACTTTCAAAAAAAATGTCCGAATATTTCAGACTGATTGGTACATACTTCTTTTCTACAAAAATAGGGAAAGTTCAAACATTTTAGGTTATATTCCTGTTTTTTTTATACTTTTATTCCTATTTTTGATGCTTAATCTTCAGCAGGTTATTTCCGGTGACCTTCCCGAAGTTTTTTCATCTTTAATTCAGAATGATTTCGCGATGCGTACTTTTTGTTAATATAATTCGAAATCAATGATTTCAATCCAATTCATGTAAAAAAAGAAATTAACGTATGAAATTCAAAATAACACAGGAAACGATTAAACATATAACCAAACTCGGTTTGTTTATTGCCCTTATAGCCATTATCGTGCAACTGTTCCCCAAAGATAAGAAATTCAAATATCAGTACGAGCTTGGTAAACCCTGGACGTATGAGCTCATAACGGCTTCGTATGATTTTCCGATTTATAAAACCGAGAAACAACTCGAGGCTGATAAGGAAGAACTCATGCAGAATTACGCGCCCTACTTCCAGCTCGATGAAAATATATCAAAGCGACAAATAAACAAGTGGCGCACTGACTGGAAACTTAAAAACAACAGCGACCCGAAATATAATCAATATCTCGAAAAAAAGCTGAATGATATTTACAGTAACGGTATTGTAAGTTCCTCCACCTTTGACAGACTGAAATCACTTGGCCGTAAAAACATTGTGGTAGTAAAATCCAACAGACTGACCAGCAAGATACCTGTAGATGAACTTTTTACACCTAAAGCTGCCTACGAGGACATTTTGCTGGATAAACCATACTATTTCAGCGAAAGTGAACTGAGTAATTACAACCTCAATCTTTATCTGGTTGAAAATCTACGTTACGACAGCATTACTTCTGAAGCTGTCAAACAGGAAATGTTCAAAAATCTGTCACTCACATCGGGTATGGTACAAGCCGGAGAACGTATTATTGACCGTGGAGAAATTATAACACCCGGAACATTTTCTATCCTGAATTCGATGAAAATTGCATCCGAAAAACGAAAAACTGCTTTTCACGAATCTTATTTGGTGCTCATAGGGGAAGTTATCATGATTTTCATGTTAATCCTCTTGCTGACGTTTTATCTTTATCTGTTCAGACCATATATTTACGGGAGTGCCAAAAATCTGTTTTTTATTGCTCTGATGATGCTCCTAATTGTAGCGTTATCATCTCTGGTTTTGAGATTTACGAGTCTGAGTATTTATATTGTCCCGTTTGCGCTCCTTCCGGTTATCATCCGTGTGTTTTTTGACTCCCGAACCGGACTTTTCGCACACATCATTACTGTGCTGATTATCTCATTTATGGTCGACAACCCCTTTCTGTTCATTATTTTACAGATTACAGCAGGTATGGCAGCTGTTTCGGGGCTGAAAGATATGACACAGCGCTCGCAACTGACCCAAACAGCATTCTACATTTTTCTGAGCTACACCATCATGTACCTTGCTTCCGAGTTTATTGCCGAAGGTGACCTGACACGCATTCATTTCTTACCGATAATCAATTTCGGGGTAAGCTCGTTGCTCTTGCTGTTTGCTTATGTGCTAATCTATATTCTTGAAAAAATATTCGGATTAATCTCTGCCATTACACTGGTAGAATTAACCAACATCAACAGTGACCTGATGATGAAATTTGCCGAACTGGCACCCGGAACTTTTCAGCATTCTTTGCAGGTATCGAATTTGGCTACCGAAGCAGCTAAGAAAATAAATGCCAATAGTCTGCTGGTTCGTACCGGAGCGTTATATCACGATATCGGCAAAATGAAGAATCCGCAGTATTTTATCGAAAATCAGGAAGGAGGAAAAAATCCATTACTTGATATGAGTTACGAAGAAGCCGCCAAAGCTGTTGTAAGTCATATTGCAGATGGGGTAGCAATAGCAAAAAAATACAGACTGCCTGAACAAATTGTCGGATTTATCACCGATGCAGTTGAAGCCAGATCCAGAACACTGGATCAATATACTAATGAAAGCATCAGTGAAATGGTTGAAAATATGATTGATACGCAGATTGCAGATGGGCAGCTAAAAGATGCACCGATTAGCTTCAGAGACGTGGAAACGGTTAAAAGAGTTTTTACAGAAAAGATTAAAAATATATATCACAACAGAATTACCTACCCGGAACTGAAAAATCAACCCGATAAAGAGTAAGAATTCAAACTAACCAAATAATAACAAGTACAGCCTGCTGATGCAAACATCGGCAGGTTGTTTTTACATTGCAGGCTAATAGTTTAACTAAAAAGAAAAATTGGTTAATTTTGTGCTAATAAATAAAATCATGATACCTGAAGTAATAATTTGTAAATTTATATAAAGTCAGATTGCGGAATGTCATTCGGACATTCCGCAATCTGTTTTTATACCAAATATTTTTGTTCTTTGTAAAATGATACTGATAAATGTTTATCCAACATTCACGCCATTTGTTACAATGTCT
>JAFNAU010000168.1 GCA_017860335.1 Bacteroidota bacterium | reverse complement strand
CTCCTATCGGAGTCGAATAAAAAGAGGCAAATTTTTACTACAAATATGAAATTCCTCTGGAATTTTTCTTAAAAACAAAAAGTCAAGATGACTTCTATTCTAATTAACTAAAGATTTTTAATGATCAAAGATAAAATTTTTTATCGGTTTATTTGGTTTGCCAATGTCTCATTTTTGCTTTGATAGTTTTGTTTTCTTTTTTTGGGCTTGCAGGAAATGATCGAGACTATGGGCATTTGCGGGTTTGCAGGAACGTTCACTATTTACTTGTAAAAAAGTTAAAGCAGGAAAGCTGCTAAATAAATGTCAAGGCGTAAATGGATTAAGCGTGTGTTATACACAGGAGTTTTCTATCATTAGTTTTCAGTTGTTGTGGTGGTGGTGACAGTTGGACTTGGAGCTTTGTTTATGAAAAAATGTTGAAACTGACTAAAATTAAATATATTTACTACTAAGTCTTTTATCATTACTGTCACATAAAGCAACCCAAAAATCAAAAGTGTAAAAACAAAATAATTCACAATGTCACATGGAATACAGTTGTCAAACAAGCATGGGAAATCAATTTGTAATAGTATTTTAAGTATAAAGGTAAAAACCAACAATACTATTTGCATGATAAGAGCAACAGCAAAAACAGTACTAATTTTTTGATATAATGTCGGTTTTTCCTTATCAACTTCAGTTTGTCTCTTTTTTGCAATAAATTCGATATTCCCAAATCCAATCAATAATGCATAACCACTAAGTACAAAACCTAACAAACTTGGAATTATAGAAAGAATTAAATCAACTACAGATTTGATTATTTCTTTATCCACTTCACCGACGAAAACAAAAATACCAACTATAATTACAGTAATAATTAAAGGATATTTCGCTCCTTTCCACAGCAATTTCAAATCATATAGTTTTAAAATTGCGTTGATACCAAAATTATTTGTTTTCTTAGCCATTTCTAAATAGTCTTAGTACTCTTGTTAATACATCGATATGTTCATTGCCTTCTGTAGAAAATACTAATTCTTTTCTAGGATATTCATTAGTAGCAACAGTTTCATTTTTGCCCTCATTGTTTTCAATATATGCTTCTGCATATCCATTACTTTGAGATAGTTTTAATGCAGCACTCAAAAACTTACTTTTTTCTAAATCTATAGTTTCAGACTTAAAAGATTTCGCCAGAAGGTTTAGATTTTTCACTTGTCCATCTCTCAAGTCATTATCAAGTAATTCTTCAAAATCTTCAGATAAATCATTATTTGAATACGAAAGATCTATCTGTAGTTTAAATAATTTAGAAGCAGATATTATTCGGTCAATTACATCTTCTGTCAATTCTTTTGTCACAATAACAGTTTTGTCTTGATCAACAATCAATGGTAAAGCTTTCGATAAGAATATCTCTATTTGTGACATCGCAATGCCATTACTTTTATTTATAAAGCAGAAGCGATGTGCTTCTGGTATGAAAAAATATTCTATTTCTTTAGCATTTGGATATAAATCATTTTCAAGTTCTACATTTTCAATCGTCTTTGAACGTTTGTTATACCAATCATTTCCGTTTAATATCGTGTAAAATGTAAGTTTACCATAGAGAACTTTATCATTATCGTAAGAAGATAGAGTTCTTAACTCCATATATTTTTCACCTCTCGTGTTTATTGCGATATTGTCAGTATGAAGTTTTCTAATCAAATCAACATAAAGTTGAGTGAAATTCTCTTCGCTTGTTCTCGGCGAAATTTTAATGTTGAACATTGAGAAATTGAAACTCCGATTTTTAATTCTTGCGATTGTCATAATAATGATTTAATGTTGCTTTTTAATATTACTCTTGTACATAATGTCTTAGTGTTTTATTCACAGTTTTTATGCGTCAAAGTTATTAAAAAGAAGTTAATTAACAAGTTTTCATAAAAAATATTTAAACAACGAATGAAATTGGCGAATAAAACGAAGTAGTATTGGGTAAGAGGGAAGATTATGCTGTAATGCCAGAGGTCTGTCTTTTTTCTTTAAGCGACCGGGAAGTCGCTTGTCCCTTGAATGGTAAAAATCCTGATTATAAAAACTTAAGTGAGGTGAGGCTTCATAAAAAAAAGAGAGGATGTTCAGGAACCAGGTCCCACACCCTCTCTTCTATGGTTTTAACAGGTAATATCAGATGTCTAAATACCTGCTATTCTTTTAATTTCTTCCATGATGGCTGCTGCAAACTTATCGGCCTGCTCCGGTGAGCCAGCTTCGGAATAAATGCGGATGATAGGTTCGGTATTTGATTTGCGGAGGTGCACCCAGCCCTGCGGAAAGTCTATCTTTACACCGTCGATGTCATTCACTTCGTACTGTTTATACGAACCTTTGATAACCGCCAGCACTCCATCCACATCAATCTGTGGTGTAAGCTGAATTTTGTTTTTCGACATAAAATAGTTGGGGTAGGAGGCACGCAGTTCCGATACTTTTTTACCCGATTTGGCCAGATTTGTCAGAAACAGAGCAATACCCACCAATGCATCGCGTCCATAGTGGCTTGCCGGATAGATTACACCGCCATTGCCTTCACCACCTATCACAGCTTTATTTTCTTTCATTTTGGCGACAACATTCACTTCACCAACTGCCGATGCTTCGTAATTGCAGCTATATTTACCGGTAACGTCGCGCAAGGCACGGGTCGAACTCATGTTAGAAACAGTATTGCCCGGAGTGTGGCGGAGTACATAGTCGGCAATGGAAACCAGTGTGTATTCTTCGCCAAACATAGCACCGTCTTCGCAGATGATGGCGAGGCGATCCACGTCGGGATCCACCACAAAGCCCACGTCAAATTTACCTGATTTCATTGTTGAGGAAATTTCGGTGAGGTGTTCGGGCAGAGGTTCAGGGTTGTGAGGAAACAGTC
This sequence comes from Bacteroidota bacterium, assembly GCA_017860335.1. GTDB lineage: Bacteria > Bacteroidota > Bacteroidia > Bacteroidales > Paludibacteraceae > UPXZ01. The sequence goes on along the minus strand of JAFNAU010000168.1, from coordinate 10,837 downwards.
CGTTTGGTTCGCAGTAGAGTTTTTCCACAGTTTTTACGCCCAGCGCTTCGAGCAAAGCAGGAATGGCAATACCGCCAACGGAATTTACACAGTCAATGGCAACTTTGAAACCGGCAGCTTTAATAGCTTCCACATCTACCAGATCAAGCGCGAGTACACTATCAATGTGTTTCTGAGTATAATCAGCAGTCGTGAGTTTTCCCAGAGTATCCACTTCGGCAAACGTATAATCATCATTCTCAGCTAACCGGAGAATGGTTTCACCTTCTTTTGCGTTCAGAAATTCACCTTTTTCGTTCAGCAGTTTCAAAGCATTCCACTGTTTGGGATTGTGGCTGGCAGTGAGGATAATTCCTCCGGCAGCCTGTTCCATCGTTACAGCAAGTTCAGTGGTTGGGGTGGTTGCCAGACCAATATCGGTAACATCCATTCCCATACCAAGCAGTGTACCAATTACCAGATTATTCACCATTTCGCCCGAGATGCGTGCATCGCGTCCGACAACAATTTTATTCGAAGAGGTTTTAGCTGATGAACGGATAAAAGCAGCGTAAGCAGCTGTGAATTTTACTACATCGAGCGGACTAAGTCCATCACCGGCTCGTCCTCCGATAGTTCCTCTGATGCCTGAGATTGATTTAATAAGTGTCATAATAATATTTCGATGTGATTTTAAAGTATATCTGTAAAAAGAAAAAGCCCCTGTTTTGTTGAAGGGGCATATTTTTTCGGGTTTATTTTACAATTTTGAATTTCAGGTCGTAAGCTACCGGGGTGACCTGATCTGCATACGTTCCAGCGTTGAGACTGGAAGGCAGAATTATTTTCGACTCGGAGTTGGAGTATCTCATCAGTCCGATAGCCTGATGAATACCTACTATCGAAAATGATGATGTTTCGCCATAGGTTACAATCAGCGGATCGGGACTCGACACGGTGTTCCAGTTGTTGGCTGTTGTATCTGCCGGAATGGTCAGCGTGTAAGGTCTGTATCGTAAGGCAACTTTTGTGCGGGTAGCTATTTTTACCGATGTGTCGCCCTTCGCTACGATATGGAAATATAATCCCGAAGGCATCAGGTAGTAATCTTTCTCTCCTGTTTTAGCATTTGCCGGATTAACAGTGAAATGGTAAGAAAAAGGATTGGTAATCTTTTCATTTTTTTTGAAAATATGATTGTTTTTTTATCCGTGAGAAACTAATGCAAATATCCGATTTTATAGCGATATACAAAAGTTAATTTTTAGTAACAAGCTATTTTTCATTCACAATCAAATACATCAGCGATGTGTAAGGTGGAATATCTTCGCTGCCTTTCATGCCGTATGCCAGATACCAGGGCACAATTAACCGCATAGTTTCACCTTTGCGCATCAATAACAGTCCTTCTTCCAGTCCCGTGGGTATTTCCTTTTTGCCCGGACGAATGGTTCTTGTTCCGCTGTTGATTTCTTCACCCGCCAGATTGAATGTCGTGAAGTTGAAACTGATTACCGTATCCTTTTTCAGCGAATCAGCCTTGGTGGAGTGCAACACGTTGTACCAGATACCCGATTTTGATTTGCTGAAATGCATATCGTTCCGGTCGATCATAGCCTGGATAATGCTGTCTTCCCGCAAAGCCAGAATTTTATTCATTTCAAGCAGAGAATTTCCGGTTGTATCTGCTGCCAGAACTTTATTGGAAGGCAACTGAGGCGCCTGCTTCCTGCATGAATTCATTCCGGTAATAACAACGATAAGTAATGCTACGACCAGAAAAACTGTTGATTTCTTCATTATCGGATGTTTGCAATGCTGATGATATCAGCGAAAACACCGGCAGCCGTCACACTTGCTCCGGCACCATAACCTTTGATTATCATCGGAAATTCGTTGTAGCGTTCGGTTGTAATGAGAATAATGTTGTTGCTGCCCTGAAGATCGTAGAACGGATGCATGCTGCCAACAGTTTGCAATCCCACGCTGCATTTGCCTTTATCCATAGTAGCAACAAAGCGCCAGTGCAATCCCTTTTTGTCAAGCTCTTTACGTTTTTCCTCGAAATCGGCATCCAGATCGGGAATCATTCGCCAGAAATCATCCTGACTGCCATGGAAATATGCATCGGGGATGAAGAGATTTTTCTGCACATCTTCCTGATTAATTTTGTAACCGGCTTCGCGGGCAAGAATTACCAGTTTGCGGATAACATCCTTTCCACTGAGGTCAATTCTTGGGTCAGGCTCGGAATAACGGGCTTCCTTGGCCATACGGATTGCCTTGCTCAACGGTATTTCGCTGCTGATGGTGTTGAAAATAAAGTTAAGCGTACCCGAAAGTACCGCTTCCATTTTAAGAATGGTGTCCCCGCTGTTTGTCAGGTTATTGATGGTGTTGATGATGGGCAGTCCGGCACCCACATTGGTTTCGAACAGGAATTTAACCCCACGCTGACGCGATGTTTCTTTCAGTTGCGCGTATTTTTCGTATTCCGATGAAGCTGCGATCTTATTTGCCGTCACTACCGAGATGTTATTTTCAAGCAGCCTCTGATAAATATTAGATACATCGGCACTGGCAGTACAATCCACAAAAACGGAATTGAATATATTCATTTTGAGGATTTCGTCGCAGATTAATTGTGTATTGGCAGGCTGTCCTTCTTTTTTGAGCCGGTCCACACAGTTTTCCAGCGGAACTCCTTCGCGGGTGAAAATCATTTTCTTTTCGGAAGCAATTCCAACAACGTTTATTTTCAGTCCGTTGTATGTCATCAGGTTTTTCTGTTGTTTTTTAATCTGGTTCAGCAGGTTTCCACCCACGGTTCCCACGCCGATAATGAAAAGATTGAGCACCTGATATTCGGACAGGAAGAATGAGTCGTGAATAACGTTGAGTGCTTTGCGAAGTACTGTGCGGTCAGTGACAAATGAAATATTCGTTTCGGAAGCTCCCTGAGCACAGGCTATTACGTTGATGCCATTTTTACCAAGCGTACCGAAAAGTTTACCGGCAATACCCGGAGTGCGTTTCATATTGTCGCCTACGATGGCGATGGTAACAAGATCGTCCTCGGAGAATATCTGGTTGATTTCTCCCTGCTGAATTTCCTTCGCGAATTCGTTGCGAAGCACTTCCACAGCCAGTTCGCTGTCGGCATTCCGCACGCCGATTGAAGTGGTGTTTTCGGAAGATGCCTGTGAAACAAGAAATACGCTGATACCATTTTTGGCAAGTACGCGGAATATCCGGTAATTCACCCCGATAACGCCTACCATACCCAATCCCTGAATGGTAATCAGTGAAGTATCGTTGATGGAAGAAATTCCTTTAATGGCTTTTTGTTGATTTTTCAGCAGTGAACTCTTTTCGCTCGAAATATAGGTGCCGGCTGCTTCGGGGTTGAAGGTGTTTTTTATCACTACCGGAATGTTTTTGTGATAAACAGGGAAAATGGTCGGCGGATAAATAACCTTCGCTCCGAAATTGCATAGTTCGGTTGCTTCGCTGAAACTAAGCCTTTCGATGGTGTAGGCATTACTGATGATTCTCGGATCGGCAGTCATAAAACCATCCACATCTGTCCATATTTCGAGTTTAGAGGCTTTTAGCGCCGATGCAAGGATTGCAGCCGTATAATCGGAACCGCCGCGTCCCAGGTTGGTGATGTAACCGGTTTTGGCATCAGACGAGATAAATCCACCGCATACACACACAGTGGGTGCATTCTTAAAAGTTTCTTCGATAAGTTTATTCGTAACCGGGAAATCAACATTGTGCTTGTCAAACTGATTGTTGGTTTTGATAAAATTACGGGCATCGTAGTGAACGGCATCTTTAATCAGATTACTTACGATGATGGATGAAATGACCTCACCGTAGCTCACGATGGTGTCGGTGATACGTACCGACATATCCTTGATGAGAAAAATACCGCGCAGGATGTTTGAAAGATCGGTGAAGTTTTCCTGCACCAGTTTGATGGTTTGCAGTTTCTTTTCGGGTAAAATGACATTTTCAATCAGTTCAAGATGCCTCGAAACCATATTTTCAAATTCGTTCAGATAAGCTTTATTACCTTCTGAAGCCATTTTTGAGGTTGCATAAAGCTGGTCGGTGATGCCCGATAATGCTGATACTACCACTATCACAGCTTCTTGCCGTGACTCTACAATTTTCTTTAAGCTTAAAATACCTTCGACTGAGCCGACTGATGTTCCTCCAAATTTGATAACTTTCATCCTGAGAATTTTAATTTGAGTATTGATATAGCTGTAAGACTTCAATACTGATAATAGAAATTGACAAACAATATTTTACTGTAATTTTCCCGATTGTGCGGAAAAAAGAAATATGAAATAAAAAGTGGTTTTCTGAATTAAATTCCGAAATATATTGTCGGTAAAGTGTCAAAACCGCTTTCAGTTTGCAATATTACTCATTTTTTAGCAAATATGAATGATTTGTTTTATTTTTAAGGTAAAGTATTGCAAAGTTGGGAAAATTGGGTTACTTTTGCACCACTTTTGTAAATGGTCTCGTAGCTCAGCTGGATAGAGCAACAGCCTTCTAAGCTGTGGGTCTTGAGTTCGAATCTCAACGAGATCACAAAAAAAACTGCTCAAAAGGGCAGACATCTTGCTACAAAGATTTAGCCACTCTGTGGCTGTTTTTGCAACAGCGTTGCAAAATATTTGTAGCGATTAGGTAACAACAGGAAAAAGAGCCCCGGTGGGGCTTGATGTTCTTATTAGTTTCAATTACAGTAAATTACAGAATTTTTTGTATTATTTATCGGACAACAATAGTTTTTAATAAACCTGTCAGATACTGAGTATATTGTATTTGTTTATAATCAGCTGTTGAGCTTTTTCTATTTCCTCTTTAGTGGGATATTTAATGCTGAAATGACGTGTTTCGCCCTTTTCATTTTCAACTGAATAATTGAAGTATTCGCTGTCGGAAGACACCATCAGTTTCCATTCTCCCTTATCGGTATGCTGGTATTCGCAGAAATAAAAAAGCACTTCATTGCCCAGCATTTCAAACGCTACACGCACCTTTGCATTATCAGGTCTTATGTATTCCACATAGTCAACAAAATCTTTCATATATATCTGATAAAATATGGATTATTAATATTAAAACGATTAAACTGATAAATAGTTTTTTCTGTATAGTTATTGATGCCAGTCAAGTATTCGTCTTTCGCCTTCCAGAGCCTGAATTTCAGATATTTCCTGAGTGACTTCGATGACGCCTTTGTATTCGTTTCGTTCATTTCTTACGGCAAAATACTGAATTAATATCTTATTTCCCTTCATATTTATCCAGAAATCAGCTTTATCTTTTGTGCCATTGCGAAATGATTCGACAATCTGTTCAACCACATGAACACTTTCGTGAGGATGGCAGTTTCGTACATCGCGTCCCAGTACAGCATTTGTGCGGGTGAAAGTTCTTTTTTTTGGAGTTGAGAAAAAACAAACTTTATTATTTTCATCCACATAGGTAATATCGACCGGCAGATGATTGAAAATAAGTATTAACTGCTCAGCCGATAAAACTCCGCTTTTGAGATCAACCAATCCGGATGAAAAGTTATTTCCAGTTGGTTCAGCGTATTTCTTCTGCGGATTAAAATATGGAAAACCAATCTCAACGCTTTCGTTCCACAAATTTTCAATTTCAGTGGCAGGTGCATTTTTAGCGATAAACGGATAAAGCAATCTTTCCTCGCGGAAGGCAATGGAATAAATGTTGTAAAATACCTCACCGGTAAGCCGGTTTAGCTTTTGAAGGTCCAACTGACCTGACGCAAGCAGATTGGTCAGATCGTTCAGGTTACGCCGAATGTCATCGTGAATCGACCACATCACGGCAATGCAACGGTATTGAGACAGGTGTTTTTCGACCAGAGGAAACAGTACATTTTCCTTAATAACATAATACTGAGTGAATTCCTGAACTTCTTTCCACAAACGGAGCATTTCGGTTATGATATCTTCAGTAACTTCCTGCTTGTTGATTTGCAGGATAAAAGGTCTGAGTTTGTTTAGTCTGTTCTTAACCTCATTGTTGTTACGAATGCAAATATCAAAAAATGTATCGGTTGCGGGCGCTGAATACGAATAGCTGTCGAGTGAGCGGCGCAATACATTGATCAGTTTGTTGATGCCGGATTTTATATCCTCCATCGGATAGCTGCTTTCCATCAGGTTATGTACCAGTATCACTACATCATCGGATATTGTATCGTCGATAGTCTTCTGGTACTTCTTAATGGCTTCGACCGGATGGTTTTTGTAGGTGATTGCATCAAACAAAATTTTCAGTTCAGCCAGACGATTAATCTGATGTGTGCTAAATTCGGACATGGTTTCTGATTTATTAAACATATTTTACTGCTGAATGAAGTAATCAGAATATCTGTTTTGAGATTTATGTGTCTCTCAAATTAAACCTCTGTTCTTAAGTATATCCGACATTTCAGCCTGTAGTTTCCTGGCTTCATCATGTGCAGCGTCTTTAAAGTCAGAATCAGATGATGCATAGATTATCTGGCGGGAAGAATTGACCAGTAATCCACACTGATCATTCAGTCCATACTCGGCTACTTCTGCCAGACTTCCGCCCTGAGCACCCACACCGGGAACCAACAAAAAATGCTCAGGTACAATTGAACGGATCTCAGTCAGCATTTCTGCTTTTGTAGCGCCTACCACATACATCATATTTTCAGCGGTTCCCCACGATTGTGATTTTTTCAGCACCTTTTCAAACAAACGGTCTGAGCTGTCGGCATCCTTCATGAGTTGAAAATCAAATGCGCCTTTGTTGGAAGTCAGCGCCAGCAGTATGACCCATTTATTTTCATAAGTCAAAAACGGTGTCACAGAATCTTCGCCCATGTATGGAGCTACTGTTACAGCGTCGAAATCCATATTGCCGAAAAAACTTCGGGCATACATAGCCGATGTATTTCCAATATCGCCGCGTTTTGCATCGGCAATAATAAACTGATCGGGGTATTCAGCCCGAATGTAATCGACGGTACGTTCCAGTGCATCCCAGCCTGCAAGTCCGATGCTTTCGTAAAATGCTAGATTGGGTTTATAAGCAACACACAAATCGGCTGTCGCTTTTACAATCTGTACGTTAAAGTCAAAAATAGGATCGTCCGAATTGTTCAGAATGTGTTCGGGAATTTTATTGATGTCGGTATCGAGTCCCACGCACAGAAATGATTCCTTGCGTTTTATGTTTTCAAATAGTTCCTGCTTAGTCATTTTAGTGTTGTGTTAAGTTGTTTTTTTGTAAGTCTCCAGATTTTCCATCAGCAGATTTTCCAGTTGCTTGTATTTGATATCCAGTAAATTGGGGTTTATTCCGACCGGAGCATTATAAAGAGTTTGATTGATTTGCATATTCTTCCTGACACTTTTTTTAGTTTGTCGTTCAATCAATGCCCCCGGATTAGTCAGATGTATATTTATAGTTCGGATGCCGTTGGCTTCGTACAATGAAAATTTTTCAATTTCATTCCAACTGATAAAAGTGTCATCAGGATTATTCCGGTCGGTAACAATACCTCGGTCATTGAGTATGATACCTCCGCCTTTTCTCACCCGGAATACAATATAAACGTCAAATATCATGAATAAGACAAGTCCTGCATATCCGGTGATACTTTTCAAGTTACTGTCATAAATCAACCAGATACAAATAAACGTAAACGCTAAAGATACAATCAGAAGCGTGACAGGTTTTATTTTATTGTATTTGATGACAGTTTCCATTTATGCCAGTTCACTTTCCTTCATTCGTTCAGCGTTTTCAGCAATGATAAGCTGGTCAATCACATCCTGAATATCACCATTCATGAATGCAGTCAGGTTATAGATTGTATAATTGATGCGGTGATCAGTGATTCGTCCCTGCGGATAGTTATAGGTGCGGATTTTTGCCGACCGGTCACCGGTTGATACCAATGTTTTACGTTTGGATGCTATCGCGTCAATGTGTTTCTGATATTCCATGTTGTAGATTTTCGTACGAAGCATTTCCATGGCTATTTCGCGGTTGCCAAGCTGGGTTCGTGCCTGCTGACAAACTACCACAATGCCGGTAGGGCGGTGGGTGAGCTGAACTTTCGTTTCCACTTTATTAACATTCTGTCCACCGGCACCTCCTGAACGCGATGTATGAAAATCGATATCGGCCGGGTTGATGTCCACTTCAAATTCATCGGCTTCGGGCAATACGGCTACCGTCGATGCCGAAGTGTGAACACGTCCCTGTGTTTCGGTAACTGGTACGCGCTGAACACGGTGAACTCCCGATTCGTATTTCAATGTTCCATATACGTTTTCGCCCGACACAGTGAAAATAATTTCTTTAAATCCGCCGATTGTACCTTCGCTGAAGTCGGTTACTTCCACTTTCCAGCCTTTATTTTCGCAGTAGCGTGTGTACATTTTGAATAAATCACCGGCAAAAATTGCCGCTTCATCTCCTCCGGTGCCTCCGCGTATTTCCATTACTACGTTTTTATTGTCTTCCGGATCGGCAGGAATGAGCAGCAGTTTGATATTTTCCTCCATAACCGGGATTTGAGGTTCCAGATTATCGAGTTCGGCTTTTGCCATTTCACGCAATTCGGTGTCAGATTCTTTATCGTAAATTTCTTTGGCTTCAGCTATGTTGGCCAATGCTGTTTTATATTCCTTTACAGCATTCATTATTTTGTCTAATTCATTGTATTCCTTATTCAGCTTGATGTACCGCTTCATATCTGCAATCACTGCAGGGTCGGTTATCAGCATGGATATTTCTTCGTATTTGTGTTGAAGTCCGTCTAATTTTTGTAATAAAGAATTTTCTGCCATATAATTAATTTTATTTTACGTTGTAAGAGAGTATTATTGGTTCTAATAGATTGTCTGTGAGTAGGTGCTTTTTTCAGCCTCCTTTTGCATATTTTCGATGAATTTGTCAATACGCCATTCAACGATATTTTTATAACGGTTCTGAGTGATGAAAAATTTCAAAAGCCATCCAAACTGAATATGTGTTTCTGTTTTAAGTAACTGATTTCCGTTTTTCAATGGTATTGAAGTGATGGTTGCATAAGCTTTTTTTATTAAAAAATCCGAATTAAGAACATCTACTGATCCTATCAGTTGACCATTAGGTTGAATTTCATTCTTTACTATGGCATTCACTTCAATATCCCGGATATCCTGCAGGTTGGGTATTATTACATCAACAAGTCCATGTGTAATTCCGGTAGTTTTGTCTAAACGCGAAGATTTGAATATGATTATCATCTCGTTGTTTTGCTGTCCCTGTAATCCAATATCTTTCAATGCCCAGTCAAAAAGTCTCATGGGTTTGGTATGAAACTCATTAATCATCCGGTTGATAACAGTATTCGTTTCAGTTCCAGTAGAATTTACTTCTTTCTGACATACAGTTACAAAACCCCCGTCAGTAAATGTTGTTTTTATATATTGAGAATCTGTAACTGCCAGCAATGATATATAGCTGCAAAAAATAAAAACTATAGACAGGGTTAATTTTTTCATTATAATTTTGATAATAACAAGTCAATTCAATCCACTCTATCGTTTATTAATGAACAAGATTAATATTTATAACAAGCTTGTTACATTATAGTTTTTTTTCTGTCAATACCTATATCGTTTAGAGATGCAGGGTCTTCGATGGGTTCAATGTGTGTTGAACAGGTTGCCGGAAGTTCAAACAGGTTTTCTATATACTCTTCAATATATTCAGATTTGTCGTGTCCTTTCTGAACCGACCATGAGCCCGGAACAAGCAAATGTAATGAGATAAAAATTCGTTGTCCGGCCTGACGGGTCATCAGTGAATGATATTCAATACCCTGTTCTTTTTGCGATTCCAGAAAGTTGGTTATCAGTTTTTGCTTATCGGGAGAAATGACTGAATCCATCAATCCGTTTCCGGAACGGTGAAGCAGTTGTACGCCTGTCCAAATGATGTTTAATGCGACAATAACTGCTATTATCGGGTCTAAAATGTTCAGTCCGGTAAGTTTGACCAGTCCGATGCCCACCAATACACCCACAGAAGTCCACACGTCAGTCATCAGATGTTTGCCGTCTGCTTCCAGTAAAAGAGAATGTCGTTTCTTGCCGTTTTTTATCAGGATCAAAGCTACAGCCAGATTAATGGCTGATGCACCGGTTGAGATAAGTAAACCAACTCCGACGTTTTCGAGAGGAAGCGGATGAATGATGCGCGGTATTGCAGACCAGATAATACTGAATGCAGCAACCAGAATTAGCGCACCTTCAATGGCACTTGAAAAATATTCGGCTTTTGTATGCCCAAATTCATGATCTTTATCAGCCGGTCTTTCAGAAATGCTGAAACGCAGGACTCTAAAGCATCAGAAAATAAACCCATCGAACCAGTAAGAAAATAGGCTCCGAATTTTAATCCAATTGTTAGTATTGCTGCTGCAATTGATAGGTAAGCAAACTTTTTTAATGATTCTTTAACCATAATCCTGATATTAAGTGATTTGTTGTAATGTTAATTAAAAAATTAAATTCATCTTACATTGAATGAAAAATATAATGAGATAATAATCAGTATGTTAAATTATTTTTTTTCTTCCACCCATTTACGGGCATTAATAAATGCTTCCACCCACGGTGTAACTTCATCGTTTTGAATTCGTTCAGCAGGATAATTGGCACATTGCCATGGGAATATCGCACGTTCGGGGTGAGGCATCATTGCCAGATGACGACCATCGGCCGAACAAATACCTGCAACTGAGAAATCGGAACCGTTTGGATTGCCG
>JAFNAU010000167.1 GCA_017860335.1 Bacteroidota bacterium | reverse complement strand
ATTTATCAACCACCGTAATCATCTGAAGAATTACCCCATCGAAACGTCAGCACAAGTGCGATTCGTCACACAAAACAGACAAGGAAATATATGCCTGGGTACTACCAGTGGCATGATCATGTTTTCCTCCGTTTTTTCATCACCCGAAAACATCAGCTTCAAACGATACACCGTGGAGCCCGACAGTAAAAACTGCATAACCAACAACGATGTACATGGAATCTGTATAACACGCAGTGGTGATATGTATCTTTTCACTTTCGGCGGAGGAATTAATAAAGTAACACAATTCGACAAACAGGGTTTTCCGCTGACTTTTAAATCCTACACCAGAACTAACGGATTGCCTTCGGACGTTACACTGGCTATGGAAGAAGATGAATTTGGCAAACTCTGGATCAGTACCGAAAACAGTCTTACAAAATTTGATCCTGAAAAAGAAGTTTTCAAAACTTTTTCGGACATACGCAAACTGATGATTAACAGCAACTTTTCGGAAGTCAGCACCTGCAAACTCAAAAATAACGATATCATTTTTGGTTATTCCGACGGATATTTGTCATTTTCACCCCGAAAGATAGTTTCTTGACGAGAAGTCACCTCTATCGTCCATCATTGACGACATAAAAAAACTCAAGCTGACTCACAAACAAAAATTTTTCAACATCGAATACGCTGCGCTGGATTACCTCGATCCTGAAAATATACTTTACGCTTACAAGCTTGACGGTTTCGACGATGACTGGAACTACGTTCAGAAGCAACGGATTGCCTTCTACACAAATATACCAAGGGGTAAATATATATTTCGCGTAAAATCAACCAACAGCGATGGCGATTGGGTTGATAATGAGCGAATTCTGCCTGTCGAAGTGATGCCATCGTTCTGGCAAACAAAATTTGCATGGATTTTATATATTCTCGTTATCTTCGGATTATTGTTTCTGTTCTTCAGAATTCTACTCTCCTTCTATCATCTGAAAGCGAATGTGGAACTGGAGAAAAAAATGTCGGAAATGAAACTACGCTTCTTCACCGATATTTCTCACGAGATTCGTACGCCTTTAACCATGATTACCGGCCCGGTGGATTATATGCTCAACGACAGCAAAACACCCGAATTTATGAGACATCAGCTTCATGTCGTATCACAGAATTCGAACCGACTGCTGAGATTAGTCAACCAGATTTTAGATTTAAGAAAAATGCAATTCAGTAACCTGAAAGTTCAGGAAACCGATCTGGACGATTTAGTTTCAAAGATTTGTGACAATTTCTCCGAAATAGCTCTTAATCAGCAAATTCAATTCAATTATCAGAATAATTCCAAAAGTCCGATGGTATGGATTGATCCCGACGCTGCCGAAAAAATTGTCATGAATTTATTATCCAATGCCTTCAAGTACACTTCTCCGGGCAAATCAATTGATGTTAGCCTGAAAGACGATGATAAAAATCTGATTTTGACAATAAAAGACGAAGGCGTAGGCATATCGAAAGAAAAACAAAAGAAACTTTTTACCCGGTTTGTAACCTTCAACGACGACAAAATAAAACCAAGTACCGGTATCGGACTGAATATGGTGAAGGAACTTGCAGATAAACATGTCGCGAAAGTTGGTCTTGAAAGTGAAGAAGGCATTGGAAGCACCTTTACTGTTAGTTTCCAGAAAGGATTCTCTCATTTTGGAAAAAATGTGGAAATAATAGCAGCCAGCAATGAAACAACCGGAACGGGATTAAAGCAGGAGCCTCAAACAGCTGTTTGTGAAACAGAAATCCATTCACCCGGACGTAACGAAAAACAATCAATCCTCGTTGTAGAAGATGATGCTGATCTTCGTTCCTTTGTACGTACCATTCTCGAAGCCGACTATCAGGTGCTCGAAGCCGAAGACGGAGAAGCAGGACTGAAAACAGCTATGACCAGTTTGCCGGACTTTATTGTGAGTGACATCATGATGCCCAACATGGACGGTGTGGAACTGTTACAGGCTTTACGCGAGGAAAAAACGACATGCCATATTCCCGTGGTGCTTCTCACTGCAAAAACCACCATCGAAACAAAGCTGGAAGGATTACAATACGGCGCGGATGACTATATTACCAAGCCCTTCAGCGTTTCATATTTTAAAGCAAGAATTGCAAATTTATTGCAGCAGCGAAAAAATTTACAGCGCATTTATCGCGAGAATCTTTTTCATACTGTGGATGTTCATACGGAAAGTGATAATTCGGTTACAGTTCACGGGTATCAGCCTAAAGCAATTATGATTGCTTCGCACGATGACGAAATGATGCTGAAAATTATGGATTTGATTGAAAACAATATAGACAATTCCGAATTCTCCGTTGAAGAAATGGGACAGTATGTTGGCATGAGCCGCTCTGTATTTTTCAAAAAACTGAAAAGTCTGACCGGACTGTCTCCATTGGAATTTGTGCGCGATATTAAAATGAAACGTGCCGCACAGCTACTCGAGACCGGTGAACTGATGGTGAAAGAAGTAGCATCTCGGGTTGGGATAACTGACACACGCTATTTTGCCAAATGTTTTAAGGCGAAATACGGTATGATACCTCAGGAGTACAAGACAAGTGTCGGGAAAAGTAGACGGGAATAACTAAAAAAGGTCGGGAGAAAACTCCTGACCTTTTTAATTAATTTTTTTATCTGATAAGCATTATTTTGGCTGTTTACCTATATAAGCCAGAATTCCGCCATCAACGTACAGAATATGTCCGTTTACAAAGTTGGATGCATCTGAAGCCAGGAAAACAGCTGGTCCCTGCAGGTCCTCGGTTTTTCCCCATCTGGCAGCCGGTGTTTTAGCAATAATAAATTCATTGAACGGATGACCGGGCACGCGGATGGGTGCAGTCTGAGGAGTTTCGATATATCCCGGACCAAGGCCGTTACATTGAATATTAAATTCACCCCATTCCGATGCAAAATTTTTGGTCAGCATCTTCAAACCGCCCTTGGCAGCAGCGTATGCGCTTACTGTTTCACGTCCGAGTTCACTCATCATCGAACAAATATTGATTATTTTACCATGTCCTTTCTTTATCATGCCGGGTGCAAATGCTTTTGACACAATAAAGGGTCCATTCAAATCAATGTCTATCACCTGACGAAATTCAGCTGCGGTCATTTCAATTGCCGGAATTCGTTTTATAATGCCTGCATTATTGACCAGGATATCAACCACTCCCACTTCTTTTTCAACCTGAGCAGCTAATGCGTTAACCTGATCTTCATTTGTCACATCACAAACATAACCATGGGCTTTAATACCAGCTTCCTGATATGCAGCAAGTCCTTTATCTACCAGTTCCTGATTGATGTCATTGAATACAATAGTTGCACCGGCTTCGGCAAATGCAGAAGCCAGAGCGAAACCAATTCCGTACGATGCACCTGTTACCAGAGCAATCTTACCTTCTAATGAAAAATTTACCATTATATTTTCTTTTTTTATTTAAGTTCTGTAATTTTAGAAAAATCCTGATCTCCGTAATCTAGATTTTCACCAGCCATTCCCCAGATAAAGGTGTAATTGTATGTAGCAGCAGCTGAGTGAATAGACCATTCGGGAGAAAGCACAGCCTGATCATTCTGCATCCAGATATGACGCGTTTCGTCGGGTTCGCCCATAAAGTGACACACAGACTGATCTTCGGGCACCTCAAAATAGAAATATGCTTCCATTCGGCGTGAGTGCACATGCGCAGGCATAGTATTCCAAACACTTCCCGGAGCAAGTTCGGTCATTCCCATTTGTAATTGACAGGTGGGCAGCACCTGATTGACAAGCATTTTATTTATCACACGATGATTAGCCGTTTCAAGTGAACCAAGTTCCATGGTAACAGCGTCGGCTTTGGTAACCTTTTTATCGGGGTAACTTCGGTGAGCAGTAGCTGAATTGAAATAAAATTTAGCCGGATTAGCTGCATCTAAACTTTCAAAATATACTTCCCGATTGCCCGAACCCAGATAAAGCGCTTCCTTGTAATCCAGTTCAAAAATTTCATCACCCACTTTAACCAAACCACTTCCACCGACATTATAAATTCCAAGTTCCCGGCTCATTAAAAACACCGGTTGTTTCAGCGGGTCGATTGCTTCAAGTTTCAGGCTTTCATTGACGGGCATTGCACCACCTACTACCATACGGTCGTACATGGAATAAACCATATTTACTTCGTCTGATGAAAATACTTTTTCAATCAAAAAATCTTTACGCAGTCGTGCTGTGGTGTATTGCTTTGCATCCTCAGGATGTGCTGCGTATCTTAACTCATAATTTGTTTTCATCTTTTTTTTATTAACCATTCTATATACTTTCCCGATTGTATTGATTATAAATCAGTTATCGGTTTATATTTCGGAACGAGCGATTTCATAACTATCCAACCAATTAAATAAGCCACCGCACAAAAGCAGAACATAATAAAGTATCCGGCTGGTTTTCCTTCAAAGCCAAGAAATTCCAGATTACTTTTTTCTGCATAGATAAAAAGCTTACCAGCTGAAGTTTGCAGAAAAAATGAACCCAATCCACCTGCCATACCACCTATTCCAGTGATTGATGCTATTGCGCCTTTGGGGAACATATCACCGATAGTGGAAAACAGGTTAGCACTCCACGACTGATGAGCTGAACCAGCTAAAGCTATGATTATTACTGGAAACCAATATGAATATGTTCCAAGAGGTTGGGCAATAAGTACGAGCAGAGGTATAAAAGCAAAAATCAACATAGCTTTCATTCGGGCAGCATAAGGATTTTGTTTGCTTCGGTTAATAAAGATAGTCGGTAATTTTCCTCCGTAAATTGATAATACGGTAATTATCGCGTACATTGTAAAAATCAATAATTGCCCTGTAGGGTCTGTAGTTTTAATATCAAATTGAGCTTTAATGTAAAGTGGCATCCAAAACAAATAGAACCACCATACACCATCGGTCATAAATTTTCCAAAAGCAAACGACCACGTCTGCTTAAATGTAAAACATTTGAGGAAAGGTATTTTTTCAATTTTATCAGCTTTTGCAGCATCTTGCTCGTATTTATCCTGATCAATATATTCGAGTTCGGCTGCGTTTACACGTTTGTTTTTTTCGGGTTTTTCATAAAAGAAAACCCAAAAGCCCATCCAGATAAAGCCCAAAGCACCAATTATAATAAATGCCATTTCCCATCCAAATGCTTTTGCTAAAGGTGGAATGGCGAGTGGAGATGCCAATGCGCCTACTGACGCACCTGAATTCCAGATTGAAGTGGCAAACGCGCGGTCTTTTTTGGGAAAATATTCCGCAGTAGTTTTAATGGCTGACGGAAAATTACCAGATTCACCCAATGCAAGAAAACTACGTGCCACAATGAAAGCCCACATAGCCACGGTTGAAATTACAACCGCAGTGTCGCCGGTAGCGTTAAGCAGTGCCGATTTGTCTGCCAATCCAACTATGCTTTCTGTTGCAATTCCACAAACTGCATGCAAACAAGCACCCAAAGACCATACGCCGATAGCCCACAGGAAGCCTTTCTTTGTACCAATCCAATCGACAAAACGTCCGGCAAACAAGTAACATGCAGCATAAAAAAGAGAAAAAAATCCGGTTATGAAACCGTAAATATCATCGCCAAAATGAAATTCAGGTTTGATAAATTCGTCCCA
>JAFNAU010000166.1 GCA_017860335.1 Bacteroidota bacterium | reverse complement strand
GTACAGAATTTTGGTTGTCGATGATGAAGAAGATCTCTGTGAAATTCTTCAATTCAATCTGGAAACGGAAGGTTATCAGGTAGATGTGGCTTATTCGGCTGAGGAAGCTTTGAAAAAAGATCTGACAGTATATCATCTTTTGCTCCTTGATGTGATGATGGGCGAAATCTCGGGTTTCCGCATGGCACGTATGCTGAACGAAAATCCGGTAACTGCATCCATCCCGGTGATTTTCCTTACCGCCAAAGATACCGAAAACGACCGTCTGACCGGTTTTAATATCGGAGCTGATGATTATATATCCAAACCATTCTCCATTCGTGAGGTGATAGCCAGGGTGAAAGTGGTGTTGCGGCGTGTGGACAATAACAAGGAACAGGAAACACCCTCAACGCTAAACTACGAAACTCTTACTATGCAACTGGACAATAAGAAGGTGGTGCTGGATGGTAGGGAAATCCCCTTTACTAAAAAAGAGTACGAGATACTGAAACTGCTTTTAGAAAATATGAACCGTGTTTTTACCCGTGAAGAGATGCTCACCAGAATATGGTCGGATGAAGTGGTGGTGCTTGACCGGACAGTTGATGTCAATATTACCCGCTTGAGAAAGAAAATCGGATCTTATGGTAAACAGATTGTTACGCGCCTGGGTTACGGATATTGTTTCGAAGGATAGACACATTCGCCGTACAGATTCAAAAATCTTTTTTATTTGAAAGTAGAAAATACTTTAATCCGGAGCGAGCCAGAAAGGTTCGCTTTTTTTGTGCCTGTGAAAATCTGATATTTTTCATCAAGAGGGAAAAGTTATATTCTTATTGCAATAAGGTGAGACCAATTCAGTGGTTTTCGGTAAAAAGCGCCGTTTGAATTTATGGCATTGATTCAATGAATATTTCCTGTTCATTTGCTGTAAAAATCATAAATTCAACGGAATAATCATTTCGTTACTGAAAACTCTACGGATTAATTTCACTAACAATAATTTATTTCTTATTTTTGCATGTTTATGACCATATAAAACAGGTAAAAAATTAAAATCATTCTTTTCACATGAAGATTATTATTGTAGGTACTGCTTATCCGTATCGCGGAGGATTGTCTGCATTCAACGAGCGTCTGGCACGTGAATTTGTCAGACAGGGCAATGAGGTCGAAATCTATACCTTTACATTGCAATATCCCTCATTTCTTTTTCCGGGGAAAACGCAGTTTTCGGATGACGAAGCGCCGGCAGACTTGAAAATTACCCGCCGTATCAACAGTGTAAATCCACTGAACTGGATTAGCGTAGGCAAAGAAATTAAGGGCAAGAATCCGGATAAAATCATTTTCTGCTACTGGATGGCTTTTATGGCACCCTGTTTCGGAACTATTGCCCGGTTTGCAAAAACGGAGAAGACAAAAATTATTTCGCTGGTTCATAATATGATACCTCACGAACCCTCTGTGCTGGATAAGTTGTTTCCCAAATATTTTGTGAGAGCGATGGACGGTTTTGTGGCCATGACAAACTCGGTGGTAAATGACATCAATAAATTTGACAAAAAGAAAAAGCCGAAACTGGTGTCGCCTCATCCGGTTTATGACCATTACGGAGCTATTCTTCCGCGTTCAGAAGCTATGGATGCACTCAATCTGGATCCCGATTTCCGGTATATTTTATTTTTCGGATTCATACGCCGTTACAAGGGACTTGACCTGCTCATTCAGGCATTTGCTGATGTGCGGTTGCGGCAGTATCCTGTCAAACTGCTTGTTGCTGGTGAATTTTACGAGCCAAAGGAATCCTGCTTTGAAATGATCAAGAAATATGCTCTGGACGATTTGGTGGTTCTTCATACTGATTTTATTCCTGAAAAAGAAGTAGCGTTTTACTTCAATGCAGCCGACCTGATTGCACAGCCTTACCGATCGGCAACTCAAAGTGGTGTATCACAGATTGCCTACCATTTCGAAAAACCCATGCTGGTAACCAATGTCGGTGGTCTGGCCGATATTGTTCCCGACGGAAAAGTTGGTTATGTCGTAGAACCTGAAATAAATAAAATCGCGGATGCGCTGGTTGACTTTTTTGAAAATAACCGTTCGGAAGATTTTGTTAAAAATGTAAAGGAAGAAAAGAAAAAGTACGACTGGAAAATGATGGTGCAAACAATAAATAAGATTTGATTGACTGATGGAAAATGAAGTTGTTGAAACCCCGATGATGAAACAGTATTTCGATATTAAACGAAAACATCCCGATGCTGTATTGCTTTTTCGTTGCGGCGATTTTTATGAGACTTATTCTACCGATGCTGTGGAAGCCGCGGGCATTCTGGGCATCACACTGACACGCCGTGCCAACGGTTCGGCCAAGACAGTGGAAATGGCCGGATTCCCGCATCACGCGCTGGATACTTACCTGCCCAAATTGGTTCGTGCAGGCAAACGGGTAGCCATCTGCGACCAGTTGGAAGATCCGAAACTGACCAAAAAGATTGTAAAACGTGGTGTCACCGAGCTGGTTACTCCGGGTGTTTCCTACAGTGATACGACCCTCACACAAAAAGAAAATACCTTTCTGGCAAGTGTTTACATGAATAAAAATCAAGCGGGTGTCTCTTTCCTCGATATTTCTACCGGCGAATTTCTGCTTGCCGAAGGCACTTTTGACTATGTGGACAAACTTCTGAACAGTTTTTCGCCCAAAGAAGTTATTTACGACCGTTCAAAACGAAACGAGTTTGAAGCGAATTTCGGAACAAAATATTTCACTTTTGCACTGGAAGACTGGGGATTTCTGCCCGAAACAACCAACGAAAGGCTGCTGAAACATTTTCAGACAAAAAATCTGAAAGGTTTCGGGGTTGAAAATCTGAAAAACGGGATTGTGGCTGCCGGAGCTATCCTGCATTACCTGGATATGACGCATCACCACCAGACCGAACACATCACGCACCTCACACGTATTGACGAAGAACGCTATGTGTGGCTCGATCGCTTCACGGTGCGTAATCTGGAATTGTACGGAACCATCAACGAAGGTGGGCGTACCCTGGTGGATGTCATCGACCGCACCATCAGCCCGATGGGAGGCCGCTTGCTGAAACGCTGGGTGGCTTTTCCCCTCAAAGATGTGAAGCCAATCGAAGAACGTCTCAGCGTAGTGGAATATTTTTTCAGAGATACCGAGCTGAAACACATGCTCGAACAACAGATTGCCCTGATTGGCGACCTGGAACGTATCATCTCCAAAGTGGCGGTAGGGCGTATCAATCCGCGGGAAGTGGTACAGCTTAAAGTGGCTTTGCAGGCTATCGAACCGATTAAAAATGCCTGTCTGGCCATTGAAAATGTGACATTGCGGAAAATTGCCGATCAGCTCAATCCCTGCAAAGTGATTTCGGAAAAAATAGAGAAAGAGTTGCAGAATGATCCGCCTGTGCTGGTCAACAAGGGTGATATCCTTCGCCCCGGTGTGAATGCCGAACTCGATGAACTGCGTCACCTCGCACGTTCGGGGAAAAACTACCTGTTGGAAATTCAGCAGCGCGAAAGCGAGACAACGGGAATTCCTTCGCTGAAAATAAGTTACAACAATGTGTTCGGCTATTTTATCGAAGTACGCAACGCTCATAAGGAAAAAGTCCCGGAAACGTGGATACGTAAGCAAACGCTGGTGAATGCCGAGCGATACATTACTCAGGAACTTAAAGATTACGAGGAAAAAATTCTGGGTGCCGAGGAAAAGATTTTAGCCATCGAAACCCGTCTGTTCAACGAACTGATTATCAGTCTTTCGGATTATATTGCTGCTATTCAGCTGAATTCCAATCTGATTGCTCAGCTTGATTGCTTGCTTTCATTTGCAAGGGTGAGTGCCGAAAATAAATATGTTCGTCCGGAAATCAGCGATAGCGATGTAATTGAAATCCGGCAGGGACGCCATCCGGTGATTGAAAAACAGCTGCCTGTCGGCGAAAATTATGTGTCAAACGACGTTTTTCTCGATGGGAAAACCCAGCAAATTATCATCGTTACCGGTCCGAATATGTCGGGTAAGTCGGCGTTGTTGCGCCAGACGGCTCTGATTACCCTCATGGCTCAGATCGGATGTTTTGTGCCGGTGGAAAGTGCCAAAATCGGGGTGGTGGACAAAATATTTACCCGCGTGGGTGCCAGCGACAATATCTCGCAGGGCGAAAGTACCTTTATGGTGGAAATGAACGAAGCGGCCAGCATTCTGAACAACCTTTCGGATCGAAGTCTGGTGCTGTTTGATGAACTCGGTCGCGGTACAAGTACCTACGATGGTATTTCCATCGCCTGGGCTATCGTGGAATACATTCACGAACATGCCAGTTGTAAGGCGAAAACGCTTTTTGCCACCCATTACCACGAACTGAACGAAATGGAAAAGACCTTCAACCGAATCAAAAACTACAACGTTTCGGTGAAAGAGGTGGATAAAAAAGTCATTTTCCTGCGCAAACTGGTGCGTGGAGGGAGCGAACACAGTTTTGGTATTCATGTGGCTAAAATGGCAGGAATGCCCCAAAGCATCGTGAAGCGTGCCGATCAGATACTCAAACAACTCGAGACCGACAACCGTCAAAACGGTGATCTGAGCAAGCCCGTTGGTGAAATCGGCGTACAGCGCGAAGGTTATCAGCTAAGTTTCTTCCAGCTCGACGATCCGGTGCTCGAACAAATTCGCGATGAAATCAAAGGACTGGATGTAAATAATTTAACTCCGATTGAGGCTTTAAATAAACTGAACGAAATCAAAAGAATTATTACAGGGAAATAAAACCCATTACATTGTATATAATATTATTTTCAAAAGCATCCCGATTTCGGTGGTGCTTTTTTGTTTTATAATGTTTTGGGAAAACAAATTTAATGACGAATAAATAAAATTGAACAATATATAAATAAAATTGAATATGTTATTTGTAAAATTAAAATATGTATTATATTTGCAGAAAATTTAATCAGTAAATAAAAAACAAATGTTACCAACTTCATGCCCGAGTTGCCACGCGCACCTCAAAGTCAGGTCGCTGAAATGCGAACAATGCGAAACCGAAGTAAACGGTTTCTACGATTTGCCTGTTCTTGCCCGTCTTTCGGATGAAGATCAGCAATTTATACTGAGTTTTGTGAAAAACAGTGGAAGTCTGAAAGATATG
>JAFNAU010000165.1 GCA_017860335.1 Bacteroidota bacterium | reverse complement strand
TTTACCTTTATCAGAAAGTTTGAGAAACAAACTTCGTATAAGTTCAGGTTAAAAAGCGTTAGGTAATTTTATCAAAAATGAATTCGTTGTATACTAAAAATTAAGTACTTTTGTTCACACAAAAAGATTAAATAAATGCTTGGAATTAAAAAGTTAGACATATACGTAATAAAGTCCTTTCTGGCTTATTTTTTCATGACATTTTTCATTTGTATCCTTATACTTATGATGCAGTTCACCTGGAAACATCTGGCTGAACTGGTAGGTAAAGGCGTAGAATGGAAAGTTTTAGCAGAATTCTTCTGGTACACCACGTTGCAGACAGTACCTATGGCATTGCCGTTAGCTATCCTGCTGGCTGCGCTCATGAATTTTGGCAATCTAGGAGAAAACTTTGAGCTGATAGCCATGAAATCAGCCGGAATTTCATTATTCCGGATCATGCGCGGTCTGATCGTTTTTATAGCCTTTATCTGTGTGGCCGCGTTTTTCTTTTCGAACAATGTGTTGCCTATAGCCCAGAATAAATTATGGACGCTGATATTTTCACTGAGGCAAAAATCACCTGAATTTGAAATTCCCGAAGGTGAATTTTATTCCGAAATTAATGGCATTAATCTGTATGTGAGACATAAAGTGCCTGAAAAAAAATTGCTTAAAGATCTGATGATATATGATTTCTCGAACGGATTTGACAACGCGACAGTGATGCTGGCAGATTCGGGACGGGTACAATTCACCGCCGATAATAAATACCTGAAACTGACACTGCTGAGTGGTGAAAGCTTTGAAAACCTTAAGCAACCGGGAAATTCATCAGCCACTAATATACCGTACAGACGGGAGACTTTCAGCACAAAAGAAATGCTGATAGACTTCGATACCGAATTTAACCGCTTCGATGAATCAATCCTGAAAGATCAACATATCAGTAAAAATATAGTTCAGCTTACTCATACCATAGATTCGGTGTCGAAAATCGTAAAAGCCAGGGGCAACGAACAGGCTGTTGATATGATAAAAATCCAGTTTGCCAATTTTCAGATTAACGACTCAGCGGGCATAAAAAAACAGAATGCAAAAATTAATCCCGACTCATTATTTATGTCGCTTACACAGGAAAAAATGGAAGAAGCTATGCGGGTTTCTCAGGAAAATTTGAGAGCAGCAAGAGACAAAATAGACTTTAACAAAGTGATGTTGGAAGAACCCACTTATTATGTGCGTCGTCATCAGGTAGAATGGCATCGAAAGTTTACGCTGTCATTTGCCTGTCTGATTTTCTTCTTTATCGGAGCTCCGCTTGGAGCAATCATCCGCAAAGGCGGATTAGGCTTGCCCGTGGTAATTTCTGTTCTGATGTTCATTTTTTATTATATCATCGAAACATCGGGGTATAAAATGGCTCGTGAAGGATTTTGGGAAGTATATCAGGGTATGTGGTTAAGCTCGGCGGTACTCTTTCCTATTGGTTTGTTCCTGACTTACAAAGCAGTTACTGACGCATCGCTTTTCCGTTCGGAACAATATGTGAAGATTATGGAAAAAACAGTTGATTTCTTAGCTAATTTCTGGAGAAAAAAGAAAAACAGGATTAACACCGGAATGACAGAAATTTCTGCACAATAATTAATTTTTAACTATGGAAAAAAAACTCAATACAATAGAAGACGCAATCAAAGATTTCAAAAACGGAAAAATTGTGATTGTGGTGGATGATGAAGACCGCGAAAATGAAGGTGATTTTATCTGTGCGGCTGAAAAAATAACTCCGGAACAGGTAAATTTTATGCTGAAACACGGACGTGGTGTTCTGTGTGCTCCCCTGATTGAAGAACGGTGCGACGAACTGGAACTGAATATGCAGGTTGAAGTGAATACTTCAATCCATTCTACTCCGTTCACCATTAGTGTTGATAAACTCGAAGGATGTACTACCGGAGTTTCGGCTTCCGATCGCGCTGCAACTTTCAGGGCTTTGGCTGATCCGGCATCAGTTCCCGATACTTTCGGACGACCGGGACATATTTTTCCTCTCCGTGCACGCTCAAAAGGCGTTCTGCGTCGTGCCGGACATACTGAAGCGGCAGTTGACCTTGCACGTCTGTCGGGACTTAATCCTGTAGGTGCACTGATTGAAATAATGAACGAAGACGGATCAATGGCACGACTTCCCCAGCTTTACGATATTGCCGAAGAATTTAACCTGAAGATTATTTCAATTGCAGATTTAATAGCCTATCGCATCCGAACCGAATCGCTTATTGATAAGGGAGAGGAAGTGGATATGCCTACCGCGTTCGGACATTTCAAGTTAATACCCTTTCGCCAGATATCCAATGGACTGGAACATATCGCGCTTATAAAAGGTACGTGGGAAAAAGATGAAGCCGTACTGGTAAGAGTACATTCATCCTGCATGACCGGTGATATTTTTGGTTCAATGCGTTGTGAGTGCGGTGAACAGCTCCATAAAGCCATGGAACTGATAGAAAAGGAAGGAAAGGGCGCTATAGTTTACATGAATCAGGAAGGACGCGGCATTGGTTTGATGAACAAGATCAAAGCCTATAAACTCCAGGAAGAAGGCATGGATACTGTCGATGCCAATCTACATCTCGGTTTTCATGCCGATGAACGTGAGTATGGAGTGGGAGCCCAGATACTTCGCGAAATTGGTCTGACCAAAATCAGACTGATGACAAACAATCCTAAAAAGAGAATTGGTCTTGAAGCTTACGGACTTTCCATTGTTGAAAATGTTCCGCTCGAGGTAAAACCCAATCAATATAATGCATTTTATATGCAGACCAAAAAGGAAAAGATGGGTCATAAACTGAAATTTGTAGGAAAAGAAAATCGGAAATAAATATGACAGCATTAGTTACCGGAGCAACTTCCGGATTTGGACGCGCTATTGCGCTCCGGCTTGCAAAACTGGGATACAGTCTGATTGTTACCGGTCGGCGCATGGAATTGCTCGACACGCTTTGTGACGACATCCGCGAAAAGTATTCCACTAACGTGATTGCCTTGAATTTTGATGTGCGCGACAAGGAAGCCTGCGAAGAAGCTGTTGATTCACTGCCGGAGAAGTACAAAAGCATTGACCTGCTTGTAAATAATGCCGGTCTTGCAGCCGGTGCGGCCCCTTTTGACGAAAGTCTGCTGGATGATTTCGAACGGATGATTGATACGAATGTAAAGGGACTGTTGTACATGACAAAACTTATTGTGCCGGGAATGATTGCCCGTCAGTCGGGTCACATTGTAAACTTATCATCCATAGCCGGTATCGAAGTCTATCCGACAGGCAATGTATATTGCGCGTCGAAGCATGCCGTGAACGCCATTACCAAAGGACTTCGGATTGATCTGGTAAAACATGGCATTCGTGTTAGCTCAATATCACCGGGGATGGCCGAAACCGAATTTTCCATCGTCAGGTATCATGGCGATGCTGAAAAGGCAAGAGCCGTTTACAACGGACTTACTCCGCTGAATGCGGAAGATATAGCCGACGCGCTCGAATTTATTGTTACACGTCCCGCTCATGTCAGTATTAATGACATACAAATAAATCCTGCTCAGCAGGCAAATACTTATATATCACACAGAAAACAATAACCAGAATATAACTAAAAGTCGAAGTCCTAAAGATTTTATAACAAAAGAATTAAATTATTTGAAAAATTATCTTATTTTTGCGGTTGCATATTTTTTTTCTGAACGAATTGGACATTAAAGTTAAAGACTTAACGCTTTGACATACTAAAAACAACTTATTATGAACGCACTTGACACTACTAATGAAATGGATGACTTGAAAGAAGGGCTGAAACAGCCGGAGGTAATCCAGGAACCATCAACTGAAGCAACAATGGAAGCAAATCCTGAAGATGCTGTCATTCATGAATTGACAAAACAGCAGATTTGTGATCGCATGAAAGAGTTGAATGAGTTGGATGTTGAGACGGCGAAGGAAGAAGTTGAGTCTATCAAACAAATGTTCTATAAAAAAAGTAAATCAGAAACTGCAGAACAACGTGTGGCTTTTCTTGAGAAGGGAGGAAATGAAGCGGATTTCATACCTGAACCAACAGAACTTGAAAATGAATTCAAAGAACTGCTGAATGAATTCAAAAATAAGAAGGCAAAACTAAATGCTCAGCAAGAGCAGGAAAAAGAAAACAATCTGCTGAAAAAACAGCATATCATCGAACAGATGAAACAACTGGTTGAAAGCAATGACGATGTTTCGATCAATGTAGCCGCCTTCCGCCAGTTGCAACAAGACTGGAAAAATGCAGGACCAGTACCTCCCACAGCCACTAACGAACTCTGGAAACAATACAATTTATATCAGGAATCGTTCTGGGATCTGATAAAAATTAATAATGAGCTTCGCGAATATGATTTCAAGAAAAATCTGGAAGCAAAACAGAAACTTTGTGAAGCAGCCGAACAGCTTGCCGAAGAAGAAGATGTCGTAACAGCTTTCAGACAGTTGCAAAAACTGCACGAAAACTGGCACGAGCTGGGTCCTGTTGCCCGCGAACTGCGCGAAGATATCTGGAACCGATTTAAAGCCGCTTCAACGGTGGTAAATAAAAAACATCAGTCGCACTTTGATGATATCAGAAAAGTGGAAGATGAAAATATGAACCTGAAAGTATCACTTTGCGAGAAAATTGAAGCAATTGATGCTACAAAATTCACATCGTATAAAGAGTGGGACGAAGCTACCAGGAATATCCTTGAAATACAGGAAGAATGGCGTTCGGTAGGTTTTGCTCCGCGTAAATCCAACCAAAGAATATTCGATCGTTACCGTAAGGCATGTGATAAGTTCTTTACTGCCAAAGCGGAATTCTATAAGGAAGTAAAATCCGGTCTGTCGCAAAACCTGGAACAGAAGAAACAGCTTTGCGAAAAGGCCGAAGCTCTCAAAGACAGCACTGACTGGAAGGAAGCCGGAGAACAACTTGTACAGCTTCAGAAAGAATGGAAAACCATCGGGCCGGTAGCAAAAAAATACTCAGACGAAATCTGGAAACGCTTTATTACAGCCTGCGATTATTTCTTCGAACAGAAGAACAAGAATGTTTCGGGACAACGGAGTGTGGAACAACAAAATCTGGATAAGAAAAAGGAACTGATTGCAAAAATAGCAAGCTTCGAAAAAACAGCGAA
>JAFNAU010000164.1 GCA_017860335.1 Bacteroidota bacterium | reverse complement strand
GGAACAAGAAGAGGATTTGAGAGATTTTGATTTTTTTTCTAACAATTTATTCTTGTACTTATTCAAATAACTAATAACCAATAACTAATAACTAATAACCAATAACTAATAACCAATAACTAATAACCAAAAAACTACTTTCCGTCAATACGTTTCCATTTCACGCCCTCATCAACGAATACTTTTTCGGGAGGAGTAAGTAAAACTGCCGGATCTTTCAGTATTTTTTCAAGCAAACGCATAGAAGAAGCATAGTAATAACCATCGCATATCCGTTCATCCAATACAAATTTCAGCAATATGCTTTTATACGGTTTCACATCACCGGCTTTGTTGACTGTATGGCGCTGCGATTTTTTTCCCATTGCCAGAAAGATACTGCAATTGCCAAATTCATAGAGGTGATGATAAATTGACTCAACGCCGATGGATCCGATATTGGTTAAGAATATGCTGCTGTGCCAGGGACTTGCCTGTTCTATAAACCGGGGCAGTAAACCCACTTTGTCCAGCCACATACAAGTAAACACGACTAAACGCATCAGCCAGTCAGGCAGATATCCGAAAAATTTGGACAAGAAATCCGAGGAGTTCTCATGACCTACTTTTTGGTTTTTCTCCTGTTCTTCCATGATCTTTCTGGCCACATCCTGAAGTGTATCCGATGGCTGGAAATATGGTTTTATCAGAGTTTCTTCTCCGTCATCCGACAACGAGCGCTTGATAACCAAAGAGAAGTTGAGATAATTACGTGCAAATATTTTATTCCAGACAACAAACCGGTTGAGATTGGGTCGTTGTGAAACCAGGCGAACCATTGCAGCAATGACTATATGCATAATTGACAGACCGGGTATTTCCTCTTTGTTATCCCTGATAAATGCTTCAATATGATCTATCGGAATTCTTTCTTCAAAATAGTTCTGAGCATCCATACGGGTTCTCAGAAAATAAGGAATCACTGAAAAAACTGCATCGACATTCCGGACGCGCCATCCATCGTAACGATCTCCCCAATGCCAGCGAAAATACTTAAACGTGTTTTGTTTATACATCTCTTATATGGTTTTAATGGTATTTGGTTTCAAAGATAATTTATCTTTTTTAAATATTCAGGTCATCAGATTATTATTTTTAGTTTCTAATATTGCGGCAATTGTAATTTCATCTGTTCATTTTGAATAATTTGTTGCTGATCCAGTAAAAGTCTGATTACCGGCAAAACTTTGGTTTCTTTGTAAGATAGTTTTTTTGCCAGATTTCCGATTGTTAATTCTTTTTCCTGAAGCACTTGCACTATAGCTGATTTAATTTGAGCAAATTCTTCGTCTGTAAGTATATTTTCCAAATTTTTCAGGCATATATCGCATTTACCACAAGCCCCTGCACCCGTTTCACCAAAATATCCGAGCAACACCTGACTTCGACAGTGATTTTCTTCTTTGGCATAATCCAGCACGCTTTTTACACGCTCCACATATCGCGTACGACGATCATCGTACGCTTCGCGGGTGATGAAAAGTCGCGACATCTCCTCACGGCGTGCTGTAAATGTCAGAAAAGGTGTTTTTTTCCGGGGAATGTATCTTATAATTCTTTCCCGACTGAGCAATACAAGCTGATCGTACACTTGCTGATGACTCCAGCCAAGTCGTCCGCCCAGTGTTTCCTCGCTGATAGCTGCCGGATCGGTAAAAAGTCCTGTATAGGAACGAAGAAGTATATGAATTAATTTTTCCTGCTCCGCTGTTGATTTAAATTCATAAAGTTCATCTTTTTTCACTGTAAACAGGACAAGCGAGGAACTATCCTGTTCGTCGGTCAGATCCAGGTATCCTGCCTGTTGCAGGATTTTAATGGAATTATAGGCAACTAGCAACGGGAAATGAAACTTACCGCAAAAATCGGCAATATCAAATACAAAAGTTGAATCAAGTCCGGAGCCAACGGCCACTTCCAGGTAATTACCGACAGCATCATATACCTGACTGACAGTCTCTTTCGGCGGGAAAGTATCGGTAACACGTTTGCGCAATTTTGTTACATCCGATTTGTTGAACAGCAGGACAGCATACGCTTTCTTTTCATCCCTTCCGGCACGTCCGGCTTCCTGAAAGTACGCTTCAATTGAGTCGGGCAAGTCCATATGAACCACTGTGCGGACATCCGGTTTGTCTATGCCCATCCCGAAGGCGTTTGTCGCAACAATTACACGTGTTTCTCCCGATTTCCAGCGCGCCTGACGGACATCCTTCGTCTCATTTTTCAAACCGGCATGGAAGTGTTCGGCAGTAATCCCGTTATCATTCAGAAAACCGGCTATTTCCTTCGTTTTTTTCCGGTTACGCACATATACCACCGATGTTCCTGGTACGGATGATAATATTTTCAGCAGATATTCCTCCTTGTTTTCGACCGTACGTACAACATAAATAAGGTTAGAGCGGTGAAAGCTTTTCCGGAATACATTTTTTTCACGGAAATGCAGCTGATTCTGAATATCGTCCACCACTTCGGGTGTGGCAGTGGCTGTAAGAGCAAGCACCGGTACTTCGGGAAGAATTTCGCGGATATCAGCAATTTTGAGGTAAGACGGACGGAAATCGTATCCCCACTGCGATATACAATGCGACTCATCGACCGCAATCATGCAAACATGCATCAGCCTGACTTTAGCTATAAAAATCCGGGTGGCAAGCCGTTCGGGCGACACATAGAGAAATTTATAGGCTTCGCACACCGCATTATCGAGCGTAAGCATGATTTCGTCGTGCGACATGCCCGAATAGATCGCTGCTGCGCTAACTCCTTTATGCTTCAGGTTTTCAACCTGGTCTTTCATGAGTGCAATCAGCGGAGTAACTACAATACAAACACCCTCCATGGCTAATGCCGGCACCTGAAACGTGAGCGATTTACCACCACCGGTAGGCATCAGACCCAGCGTGTCGCGCCCCGAAGCAATACTTTGAATGATGTCAGCTTGCAGTGGCCGGAACTGATCGTAGCCCCAGTAGGTTTTCAGTATGTCAAGGTATTGTTGCAATTCGTACTATATTTTAAAACACAAATATACATTAAAAAAAGAAAATCACTCCGTCTGTTAAACCGAATGATTCCCGTTAATATATTTATTGTTGAATGAAATCCGCGAGGTTCTTTCTTTTTCAGGATAGTTTACACGTTAAACCGTTTCTGTCAAGCTATTTTTTCTGTATATGAATTATCAGTTGCAAAACCTGAAAAGCAGAAACTATTTACCGCGTGCAGCTTTTTGTCGTTCGCGCAGTCTTTTCACGTAATCAGAATTTGAAGCGGCGTTAGCTTTTTTATCGGTTTCTGCAGCAACGTTAGTGTTTTTTGACTTCGACACACTTGATTTTCCTTTTTGAGCAGCTTCCTTCACCGGAACCGATGCCGCTGAGGTAAGATTTTGAGTATCCGTACCTGTTCCTTCACTGTCGTTATTCTGAACTGTGCCGTTCGATTCTTCATCCGTCGTTTCCTGAGTATTGAAGGCGGAGGTTTTATTAAAATTCGTTCTCTTGTTAGCTGCCGGTTTGTTTTTTGTTCCGTTGGCTTTCATCTGTTCAAAATCCTGAACAAGTACCACTTTGATCTGAGCAGGCATATTGCTACCGGCAAAAACAGCTAAAAACAGAATTAGAATTAGTTTTTTCATATGTAAATAATTTATTTTTTTTTGTCACATGGAACTCGCATGTCAGATTTTCATCATCTTTGGTGAACCTCCGTGTTCATGCTCGTTTCATAAGATATTTTCAAATCAGTTTAATTATGGGTCAAAGATATAAAATATTGACCGGAATATAAATCACGAATTAATTATTTTTCAAAAAAGTCATTTCAGATTCTCGAGTTCTTTGAGTTGTGCCTGTATTTCTTCCAGATCTGTGAGTTTGCCTTCTTTTCTCCGCTGCTGCCGCTTCCTGGTAATATCAGCATAGGTCAGTTCCTTTTCTTCGGGACGCACATCAGTTTTCTTAGGAGCAACTTTCTCGTCCGTATTTTTCTTTACAGGAATATAATCATCCGCATATATCTGGTAGGTTTTTTTTGCAGTTTGCGTTTTTGATGCAGTGTTTTCAGCCTTTTTCTTCTCTACATCCGATTCGAGCATAATTTTTATCTGAGCAGAACCAAACATGTTTCCGCAAAGCAGTACAAATAACAGTATGAGCTGTTTTTTCATAAAAGGAATAATTTTAAATAATAACTTGCAGATAGTCTGCGCAAAAACGACGCCAAATTACACACTTTAAACGAAATATCCAAATGCTTATTGTTACCGGTTTGGTAAAATTAGCAGAAATGCATTTTTTATTGTCACAACAAATATTTCTAAAAACAATCGGAAAAATTGAGAAAAACGTTTTAGGAAACCTGAAATGAGACCCAAAAGGTATCATGCTGGATAT
This sequence comes from Bacteroidota bacterium, assembly GCA_017860335.1. Lineage (GTDB taxonomy): Bacteria > Bacteroidota > Bacteroidia > Bacteroidales > Paludibacteraceae > UPXZ01. Next base: position 764 of record JAFNAU010000164.1, on the reverse strand, counting down.
TTCAGGTCGCGATAATGCTGTTCCTTTCTGCGACCCGATAACAGACCGATGCTATAAGCATATACGTTTATTTCTCCCGGTTGGCAATTCTTAGTTATTATAGGCATTAATACATCGCGCAGTTCGTATATTTTTCTATTTTTGTAAAAATTACTCCTATGAAAAAACATAAAACCGTGAAAGCGGCAACCTCGTTACAATCAATCTGCTGCCTGATTTTCGGCATCATGCTTTTATCAGCACTTACAGGTTGCTCGGAAAAAGAACCCGTTGTGGTGATTCCTCCTGTAGTCGTTGAATCCAATCCCGATTTTGTGCAATACGATACTCCGTCACCGGAGTTCCCGACACGAGAGATACCGCAATCTATCAGGTCAACATCCGGACATTCAGCGCTACGTGCAATTTTCAGGGAGTAATTGCACGCCTCGACTCCATCAGCGATTTGGGTGTCAACATCATTTACCTGATACCTGTGTATCCTGTCGGAGTACTGAAAGCCATCAATTCGCCCTATTGTATAGAAAGTTATAAAGGAGTTAATTCCGAATTCGGCATCCTTGATGACCTCAGAACGCTAGTTGCCGGAGGAGCACACACACGCGGAATGGCCGTGATGCTTGATTGGGTAGCCAATCACCGCATGGAAAAATGCATTCACCAACGAAAGGTTGGTACACTTCATACACTGCGTTCAAAATAGCTTTTGCTTCAAACATAGAGCAGTTCATGCCTGCCTGAAGTTTATTGATAAATTGAGTGTC
>JAFNAU010000163.1 GCA_017860335.1 Bacteroidota bacterium | reverse complement strand
TTTTTTCAGAAATAACAGGATAGATGACAGTGTATTTTTGGATTACAAAAACATAATTTACAAAATAAATGTTTTACATTTGTAGATTAACTCACTTAATATCAACATAATTATGGAAACTCATCAAATCAGGGAAAATACAGAACCTGAATGCTGTCCGAAATTTGAACCCGAACTCTGGGATGAAAAAATTCTGGAATGGGACAACAAGAAATTTGTCAAAGGAAATATCTGCACCTTTATGTACATGCCTCTAAATTTTGGTGCTGTCATGCGTAAACTGGATGCAAAAATCCGCAACTCCGGCGCCGCTATGCAAAAGGACGGCTTGTGCCTCTCCGACCACACTTCAGGCTGGAACATGGACATCTTTCTGGCGGTGGATCGCGAAGTGGAAGGACTGAATAACGTCACCATTTCGGGAGATTTCCTTTGCAAGGTGTATGAAGGAGACTTTCGTGAAACCGGGAAATGGTGTAAAGATTATGACAGTTTTGCCAAAAGCAAGAACATGAAAATCGAAAAGATGTATATGTGGTACACCACCTGCCCCAAATGCGCAAAAAAATACGGGAAAAACTATGTGGCCATTATTGGTAAAATCAGCTGAAACAACCACACATAAGTTTTTTCATGATGCCGAACATAAACCCTCCGGCTTTTTTATGGCCGCATGAGTTAAAACTGTTTAAATCAGCATATACGGTAAGGTCGCTACGATGATATTTCCCAATAACTCAAAAATAATGCGTTAATTTCATCCATAAACACAATTAATATCATACATTTGTAGTTTAAATAGTAAGTTTACTTTTGTTTATTAAATCTCTTTGTTCAAATGTAGTATTAATTTTTAAGGTTATTCATTATGAAAAAAGTATTTTTTTCTTTGATAGCTTTCGCCGTTATGCTCACTGCCTGCAACAGCAACGACATGGATGAAGCGGCAAGCGGCAAACGCAATGTATCGTTCTTTCTGACTGACGCACCCGGCAACGCCGATCATTTCGGAAAAGGGCACAACCCCTGGACAAGGTTTTCAGGCGTTAATCTGGATATCGCGGGAATTCAATACATGGCTGTAGATACCATTAAAAAAGATTCTACCATCTGGACGGACGTTCCGTTTAACCAACAGACTATTGCTGTAAGCTTACTTTCCAACGGCGACAGCGTGTTTCTTTCGGACTTCAACATTCCCGAAGATCAAGTAGTACGGAAGATTAAATTCAAACTGGGTAAGAACAGCACGGTCATCCTGTCGGACAGTACAACAAAACCGTTGCTGATATCCGAAAAAAGCGACAGTACGCTGGTCATTCACGTCCGCAACAATGTTCCGAAAGGTAAATACTCCATCATGCTCGATTTCGACATTGCCCATTCGATTATTCCGGGCAAGGATGGTAATTTCTACTTGAAACCCAGGATGCGGTGTTTTGTAAGGGAAACAACAGCGAGCATCGGAGGTTTTGTTATGCCGTTGAGACTTGCCACCAAAGTGTTTGTGGTCATTGACAACGACACAATAACCACCGTTTCGGACATTAAAAGGTTCAACCTATTTAAACTGGATGGCTTTACAACAGGCACCTACACCGTACAGTTCATGCCGGTGGACAGTACAAGAGTTACTTTTACAAAGACTGTGGAAATAAAGAAAAACAGGGATGTTTTTCTGGGAAAAGTGAAAGTGATTAACTGATCAGCGATAGAAAACAAGAAAAACAGAAAGGTACAATTCATTTTGTACCTTTCTTTGTTTAAAATCCATATACAGAAAGATATGCGTAAAATCGAAACTTTATAGAAAGTTCATCTGTTTTATATTCGTGAAACAGCGCAAGAATGGACTAATCCATAAAAAAACGTTACTATGATTTGGTTATGATACGAGCGCGACAAATCAATTTTGACAAAAAAGGAAATCTTAATGTGCTTATCCCAACTGACAATTAAAAACCAATTATAAACAGATGAAAAATAACGTATTTGATAAGATTAAGAACAACCTTGAGAATCAAATCATTCAGGACCTTGACAGAATAGGCATTTTCTACCGCATACACTCCCGAACAAAAACCACCGAATCTTTACAGCAAAAGATAACAACCAAAGGTGAAGGTTACTACCAGACCGAAGGTAAAAAAGTGCAGGATATTATTGGCTTAAGAATTACAACCTATTTTCTGGACGATGTAAACCTGCTGTGGAATTATTTTTCGAAGAAATATGTGATTGTTGACAAGCAATATGATTTACCCACTTCCGATGTCTTCAAACCACTCCGAAAGAATTTGATTTGCCGGTTTTCGGCTGACGATACGGTACTATTCAATGATGCAAAACTATTGTATGATGAACTTGCACTGGTCGATAATACCTATGAAATACAGTTTCGGACTACTTCTTCAGAAGGATGGCACGAAGTGGACCATGCGCTGAGGTACAAATGCAAAAACGACTGGATTAATTACCTCGACGAAGATAAAATGCTTAACGGGATATATGCAATCCTTGAGACCACAGACAGAGCGCTGAAATCATTATTTGAAGATATGGCATACAATCACTATAAAAGCAAAAACTGGGAAGCCATGTTGCGGATGAAATTCTTTCTGAATTTTGACAACGAAGCGTTAAGTGAACCGGTCAAAAAGTTGCTTGATACAAATCATGAGCTGGCAAAAAACATTTTCAAATGCAGCCGCGCTGATCTGTTGTATGGGTTAGCAATATCCGGTCTGGATATTCCCGTTACATTCAACAACCTTGTTTTTCTGATTAATTGTCTGTGTGTTAAAAATGAAGACATCAAATCTTTAACTCCACCACGACTGCAAAAACAACTGGCGAATATTCAACCTTTTATCTAAAAAGGAGACTTTATATTAAATCTTTTTTACCCGCACGGCATTTAAGCCATTTCTACCTTTTTCAAGTTCAAATGTAACTTTATCACCTTCTTTTACTTCTTCCAGCAATCCTTTCACGTGAACGAAATACTTTTCCTGCGTTCCGGCTTCTTTTATAAATCCAAACCCTTTGGCATCGTTGAAAAATTCAACGCGTCCATTTCTTTCTGCAGGTTCTTCCGCTTCTTCGCGACGAGGTACACCGATTTCGATTGTCGAAGCATCGATTTTTGTTTTTCGGGTGGGATCGGGAGGAGTATCAGTGATATTGCCATTCTCATCCACGTAAGCTATCATACTGTCCAAACCACTTTCAGTGGGGTTCAGCTTTCGTTCTTCTTTCTTTTGTAATTTCTCTTTTCTTTTTTTCAAACGTTTTTTCTCGTTTTCCTGTTTCAGAAATGCATTTTGGGATTTTGCCATTTTTTTATTTTATAATTAAGTCTAAAAAAGTCAACAGACAGGAGGAAGGTTAAAGAAATTACTATTATCAGAACTCATCTGATGTGCCATTATGTTATTACCGGCCGAAATTTGCAACATTCATCCAAACATTTCCTTTCCGAAACAAAGATACAAAAAATAACTAAGTTATTTATCACCACCCGCTCCGGCTTCTTAGCAATTTGTGTGTTGCCGGGCAGAGTAACAGATAACTTCTCGACAACAACAACGTAAAACTTTCAAAAATTCAGAAGCGGGTGAATGCTTTAAGCTGTATTAACCTGGAAATTACTATTCATTATATCACTTTTGCATTTTCATCAAGCTGCAAATTTAACGAATTGTAATACCTGCAATCTTGTTATTACACCGTTATTATGAATAATGTAAGTCTGATGTTAACGACCAACACGGATAAATAACCGATTGTTCAAATTAAGTCAAATTTTAACATCATTGTATAACTGCAGAACCATCAATTTGAAGTAATTTTGATGCTTCATTCTTCAACAACAAACTTAATCTGATATGAGCGGTATATTTGGCAGTATTTCAAGCGGCGATTGCGTAAATGATGTTTTCTATGGCACTGATTATCATTCGCATTTAGGCACAAAAAGAGCCGGTCTGGCATTTTTTTCAAAGGAAAAAGGATTTCAGCGTGCCATTCACAGCCTCGAAGATGGTTATTTCAGGAATAAGTTTGAGAATGATATCAAAAACTTCTCGGGTAACAGCGGCATAGGCGTAATCAGCGATACTGAAGCTCAACCGATCGTTGTTAACTCACACATGGGCCGGTTTGCGGTGGTTACAGTCTGCAAAATAGTGAATATAGATGAACTGGAAACCTATTTCACCAATAAGCATCACACGTTTTCCGAAACAAGTCAGGGTACCGTAAATCCCACCGAACTGATAGCCATGCTCATTGCCGAGGGAACAGACTTCCTGTCGGGCATTGAAAATGTTTTTAACCGTGTGAAAGGTTCCTGCTCCATGTTGATTCTGATGGACAATGGAATTTTTGCTGCCCGCGACAAACTGGGACGGACTCCAATAATAGTCGGAAAAAGGGACAATGGCTATGCAGCAGCCTTTGAGACTTGTTCGTTTTCCAATCTGGGTTTTGAAATAGAAACATATCTGGGTCCGGGCGAAGTGGTCCGTTTGACTGCCGACAAATGCGAGCAGCTCCGGAAACCCAACGAGAAGATGCAGATCTGTTCTTTCCTGTGGGTTTACTACGGTTATCCGCCCTCATTCTACGAAGGAATAAATGTGGATGAATCAAGGTATCGCTGCGGCGCTGCTTTGGCCAAACATGATCATATTGATGTTGATTTTGTAGCCGGAATTCCCGATTCGGGAGTTGGACATGCCATGGGATACAGCAACGCAACATGCATACCGCTTAAACGTCCCTATGCTAAATACACTCCTACCTGGCCACGCAGTTTTATGCCTCAAAGTCAGAATATGCGTGACCTGGTGGCTAAAATGAAACTTATTCCCAACAAATCAGTTATTCAGGATAAAAAGGGTGTTTTTCTGGACGATTCGATAGTACGAGGTACTCAACTCAAAGATAACGTACACGATCTGCACGAAGCGGGTATCAGGGAAGTGAATATGCGCATCGCGTGTCCGCCGCTCACCTACCCCTGCGAGTTCCTGAATTTCAGCCGTTCGCGTTCGAGCCTCGAACTGGCTACACATAAAGCTGTCAGAGAGCTTGAAAACAAGGAAGGTGTGGACATGAAGGAGTATTCGGACTGCAACAGCGAGAAATACCGGGCAATGGTTGAAAAGATACGGGAACACCTGGATCTGACCTCTCTCTCCTTTCAGAAACTCGATGACCTGGTTGAAGC
>JAFNAU010000025.1 GCA_017860335.1 Bacteroidota bacterium | reverse complement strand
CTGCATGGTGCCAGTCTAACAGTAGTCGAAAGCATGACCGAAGCTGCAAAGAAAGCGATAGAACTTAGCAAAATTTAATCATGAGCATATTAGTCAATAAAAACACACGCCTGATAGTTCAGGGAATTACAGGCAGAGATGGTGGCTTTCACACCTCGAAAATGAAAGCGTACGGGACAAACATTGTGGGTGGCGTATCGCCCGGCAAAGGCGGACAGACTGTGGAAGGAATTCCGGTTTTCAATACTGTGGACGATGCCGTAAAACAAACCGGTGCAAACACTTCCATCATTTTTGTTCCGGCATCGGTGGCTGCCGACAGTATTCTCGAAGCAGCTGAAGCAGGTGTTAAGTTGGTAATAGCCATTACCGAAGGAATTCCAACACTGGATATGGTGCGTGTAATGCCTTATCTGAAGAAAAAAGGCACTCTGTTGATTGGGCCGAACTGTCCGGGATTAATAACTCCGGACGAGGCATTGGTGGGAATTCTGCCCGGGAATATTTTTAAGAAAGGTAATGTAGGGTTGATCAGCCGAAGCGGTACGCGCCGGATTGTATTATCAGGAATTATTGCAGATGTATCAGGATGATCCTGAAACCGAAGCCGTGGTGCTGATTGGCGAAATCGGGGGCGATGCCGAAGAAAGAGCTGCACAATACATTAAAAATAACCTCACAAAACCTGTTGTGGCTTTCGTTGCGGGACAAAGCGCACCTCCGGGTAAACGGATGGGACATGCCGGAGCTATTATCTCCAGCGGAGCAGGTACAGCGGCCGAAAAGACTGCAGCATTCGAAGCAGCCGGAGTGCTCGTGGCCAGGAAGCCGGAAGATATTCCAGTGCTGGTAAAAAGGGCGTTACAATACGGGTAGAGGCTCCCTGTGTTCTTTCAAGCGGAAACAAATGGTGTATAAACAAAATATTTTCCTGAATAGAAAAACAGCCAACGGATTTATTATCTGTTGGCTGTTTGTTTTCGAAATGTGATTATGTTTACCTGATGCACTAAAAAACACCAAAAAAAAGACTATTTTTGTGCCAAACTAACGAATATGTTCTATTTATGGCACTAAACTATATCTGGATTGCATTTGTACTCATTGCCTTTGTGGTGGCATTGGTACAAATGATTTTTTTTGGAAATACGGCTATCTTTAATGATATTCTTCAATCCATCTTCGGGTCTGCAAAATCAGGTTTTGAAATATCACTGGGACTTACCGGTATCCTTACCTTTTGGATGGGAATTCTTAAAATCGCTGAAAATGGCGGTGCCCTGACGGTATTATCACGTATTGTTGCACCGTTTTTCAGCCGTATTTACCCCGAAATTCCAAAAAATCATCCTGCTCTGAGCAGTATTTTTCTGAATATGTCAGCCAATATGCTTGGGCTGGATAATGCCGCAACCCCAATGGGACTGCAAGCCATGAAGCAGATGCAGGAACTAAATCCGAAAAAGGACACGGCATCTAATCCGATGATTATGTTTCTGGTACTGAATACTGCCGGTCTTGTGCTTGTACCTATGACTGTGATGATGTACCGTGCTCAGTTTGGGGCTGTAAATCCAGCCGATGTATTTCTGCCGATAGTTGTTGCCACATTGTGTGCCTGGCTCTCGGGTCTGATCCTTGTTTCGATCATTCAAAAAATAAATCTGTTCAACCGCGTTGTGATGGGTGTTCTGATTTCACTGGTAGGTTTCATTGTGGGATTGGTGTATTTTTTCAGCCGTCTTTCACAGGAACAGATCACGGCTTATTCAAGTTTTGCAGCTGCATTTATTATTCTTACCATTATTGTGGTGTTCGTCATCATGGCTGCGCGCAAGAAGATTAATGTTTACAGCACCTTTATTGACGGTGCCAAAGAAGGCTTTCACGTGGCTGTTGGGATTATTCCGTATCTGGTCTCAATTTTGGTGGCTATCGGTATGTTTCGTGCTTCAGGTGCAATGGATCTGCTGGTCGATGGAATTCGTTATCTGGTAGCCGCAACAGGAACCAATACCGATTTTGTGGAAGCTCTGCCAACTGCTTTTATGAAACCTCTGAGCGGAAGTGGCGCTCGCGGCATGATGGTGGAAACAATGAAAGAATTCGGAGCAGATTCGTTCGTTGGACGACTTTCGTCCATTATTCAGGGTTCAACAGATACAACTTTTTACATCCTGGCAGTATATTTTGGTTCGGTGAAAATTACAAATACACGATATGCGGTTATTGCAGGTCTTGCTGCCGATATCATTGGAATATTGGCTGCTATTTTGCTTGGGTATCTTTTCTTTCATTAAATAAGCTGACTGACTACTATGATCCAATATATTGCCGAAGAAGTTGAAATGATTGAATTCGACCAGTCTGTAATAAACCGCTGGATAAAATCAATAGCAGCCCAATATAATCGCAGAACAGCGAATATATCATACATCTTTTGTTCGGATGAGCGTATTCTCGAAGTGAACAAACAATATCTTCAGCATGATTATTATACGGATATTATCACCTTCGATTACAGCGGGGGAAACACAATTTCAGGCGATATTTTTATTAGTTTAGATACCGTTGCCGATAATGCGAACCAGCTGGGAGTAAAATTCCGGGATGAATTGTATCGGATTTTAATTCACGGGATACTGCATTTGTGCGGACAGGATGATAAGACTCCCAAGCTGAGAGCAGAGATGACCCGAAAGGAAAATGAAGCGCTGGAAAGACTGCAAAAGGAGTATCTCTGAATGTTTTTTTTACATAAGGTTTAACTAAATCAAAAGAGTTGTACATTTTGCAATTATTTGTTAAATTAACCATTCTAATTTCAACTGATTACCTTATATTACAAAGATTATCATTACTTTTGTTACCAAATTCAGTGACAAAAATAAAATTTATGGTTCAAAAATACGTTCTACAATTACTGTTTACTATTTATTTGTTGAGAATATGAACGTGTTTTTCAGAAGAACCATATTAGTATTGTCTTTCATAGTTTTATTATCTTTTAGTAGTGTCTGGAGTCAGAATGAGTATCGTGCCGAAATTGGTGTCCAGGGAGGCTTAAATGTCTATACAGGAGATATTAATACTGTTGCAAAGCCGGATTATTTTTTGCAAAATATGCAAAATATCCAACCCGATTTCGGGATGTATTTTCGCTATCGGTTTAATCCACGTACGGCGTTACGGCTGGGATATGATTACAGTACGGAGAATGGGGCGTATAGATTTTCTGATTTTGCAGAACCCCGGACACTGAATCAGCAACTTCACATACTTGATCTTACAGGTGAATATAACTTTTTTGATTTAGAAAATAACCCTTATAAGAGTTACAGCAAAAAAATTTCACCCTATATTTTCGCAGGTCTTGGTATTATTCTTTTGCCGGATGCGGAAAGTTACTTTAATAAAAAGTATTCACCTTCAGTTCCATTTGGATTTGGAATAAAATGGAAAATAGCTGAAAGATGGAATCTGAATGTGCAATGGTCAAATCACCTCTGTCTGGGAGACAACCTTGAGGGAATCAAAGAGCTTGAATATGGTGAACTGATACACATAAGTCCTAATGGCAAGCCTGTATGGAACGAAGGCATAATTCCTGATTGGTACAATCGCATTAATCCGATGAACAACGACTTACTTTCGGGATTAACACTGGGAATAAGTTTTGATTTCTGGAAAAAAGGATGTGACTGTAAAAAAAACGGTAACAAAAAGGAAAAAAGTTCAGGGTTTCGACGGTAATTAATAAGTGAGAAAGTAAAGTAGTTTTACAAGTTAACAGACTATATGTCATTCAAAGAGCAACTGGATCTGATAAATTTACCTCAACACGTAGCCATTATTATGGATGGCAACGGACGTTGGGCGAAAGAACGTGGATATGACCGTATTTACGGACATCAACACGGAGTAACCTCTGTACGTGAATGTACCGAAGCTGCTGCAGAGATTGGACTAAAATACCTCACTCTTTATGCATTCTCGACCGAAAACTGGAACCGTGACCAAAAAGAAGTGGAAGCATTAATGGAGTTACTGATTGACACCATTGAACGGGAAACTCCCACACTTGATAAAAATAATATTCGTTTGAAGGCAATCGGTGATTTGTCGAGGTTACCTCAGGGAGCATACGAGAAACTCAAGCGTTGTATTGAACATACAAAAACGAATACAGGATTATGTCTTGTACTGGCATTGAGTTACTCTTCTCGATGGGAAATATGCAACGCTTTACGCCACATCGCACAGGAAGTCAAAGATGGGAAACTCAGCACCGATGAAATAACCGATGAAATAATTTCGAACCATCTTACAACGAATGAAATACCTGATCCCGATTTGATGATACGAACCAGCGGAGAGATCAGAATAAGCAATTTTTTACTCTGGCAACTGGCATACACAGAACTATATTTTACAAGTACCCATTGGCCCGATTTCAGAAAAGAAAATTTTTTCGAAGCGATAGTCGAATTTCAGAAACGCGAACGCAGATTCGGCAAATAAACAGAACAATTCAGAAGTTACCTAATAGACTCACATGCAATACAAAACAGTAATTATTTCTTGTTTTCTGCTCCTTTTCAGTCATCTTATGTCAGCCCAGACTGTTGTCAATCCCGATACAGTTGTTAATCCTGAAATAGATTACATGGAACCAAAAGAATATCAGATAGCTGATATTCAGGTTGAAGGCGCTGAATCGTATGACGATTTCGTACTAATCGGATTTTCCGGCCTGCAGGTTGGACAAAAAATAGTTATTCCCGGCGACGATATAACTAATGCAGTAAAAAAATTCTGGGAACAATCCATGTTTTCGGATGTGAAGATAGAACTTACTAAAGTTGCTGGTGATAAAGCCTGGCTTACAATCTATCTGCAACTTCGTCCAAAAGTCTCGGAAATAATCTACAACGGACTGAAAAAGGCAGAAATTGAGGATATAGAGAAACGTATTGGCATACTGAAGGAAAAACAAATCACACCGAATATGTCCGATCGTGCTTCAAAATCAATTAAGAAGTATCTCGACGAAAAAGGATTTTCGAATGCAGATATTAAGGTTTATCAAAAAGACGATCCCGCAAAACCGGGGTTTGTGAAAGTGGAGATTGATGTGGACAAAAAATTGAAAACCCGCGTTCACAAGATTTATATTACCGGAAATGATAACCTGAACGCCCTGGAGATAAACAAAGCGATGAAGAAGACGAATGATAACAACATTATCAATATCTTCAGAACCAAGAAGTATGTAAAAGATCTCTACGAAAAGGATAAAATTGCCGCCATCGAAAAATACAACGAATTCGGATATCGCGATGCATATATTGTCTCCGACAGTATTGTTCCTTTTGACGATAAGTCTGTTGATGTTTACATGAAATTCAGCGAAGGAAATAAATATTATTTCCGCGATATAAAATGGATTGGTAACACCATCTATCCTTACGAAACATTAAATCAATTCCTGACAATTAAAAAAGGCGATGTTTATAATCTGAGACTCCTAAATAAAAGACTTCAGGAAGATGAAGACGCGGTTGCAAAACTGTATTCAAACAAGGGTTATCTGTTCTTCAACATTCAGCCTGTCGAAGTGGCTATTGAGAATGATTCGATCGATTTTGAAATTCATATGGTCGAAGGTAAACCTGCTACCATCAATGAAGTGAAAATAACAGGAAATACCCGGGTTTACGAAAATGTTGTACGGCGTGAGCTACGAACTGTACCCGGAGCTCTTTACAGCCAGGATGACATCATGCGTACCCTGCGTGAGTTGGCACAAATGGGGCACTTTGATCCAGAGAAGTTATCAAAAGATATGATGGAAGGTGGTCTGAAACCAAATCCGGAAAACGGAACGGTAGATTTGACTTATCATCTGGAAACAAAAAGCAGCGACCAGGTCGAATTTTCGGCAGGTTGGGGAGCTGCAGGTATCGTAGGTAGCCTGGGATTGAAATTCAGCAATTTTGCCATTCAGAACATCTTCAAACCTGAAACCTATCGAATTGTTCCGCAGGGTGAAGGGCAGACTTTCTCGATTAACGCCCGAACTAACGGTAATTATTATTCTTCATTCTCGCTCTCCTTTCTGGAGCCCTGGCTCGGTGGAAAACGACCGAACTCACTTTCTGTTTCACTTTACTACACAGCCACATCGGGTATGAGCGACCGCTATCTGAATGCATATTCAAATATGTATTCCAATATGTACAGTGGTTATGGTTATGGTTCAGGTTATGGCTATGGATCAGGTTATGGTTACGGATCGGGCTATGGCAATACCAGCTACGAAACGGAGGTCGATAAAAATAAATACTTCCGCACTCTGGGCGCTTCCATTGGATATGGAAAACGGTTAAGCTGGCCCGACGACTTTTTCACTTTTTATGGTGAGTTGTCGTTTCAGCGCTACATGATCAATAACTGGTATCAGCAGGAAACGAATGTAACTAACGGTGTATTCAATAATGTGGGCTTGAATTTGACAATCGGCAGAAACTCAATAGATAATCCTATTTTTACCCGGAAGGGATCTAATTTCTCTCTTGGACTACAGATAACTCCTCCGTACTCTAAATTCAATGGTAAGGATTATTCAAGTTCCAGCATGACTGATGCCGAACGATACAAATTCCTCGAATATCACAAATGGAAATTCAGCGCCAAAACGTTTACTCCGCTGATGAATATCGTTAAAACACCAGTACTCATGGCAAGAGCTGAATTTGCTTATGTGGGCCATTTCAATAAGAATGCACGAACTCCTTTCGGCACGTATATGTTTGGTGGCGACGGTATGTCCGGTTATTCGGGCTACGCCAATGAGTATGTATCTATGCGCGGTTACGAAACCGGTGCTCTTACTCCCTACGAATATGGTCTGAACTCGTCCGGAGAGAAAGTTGCCGTAGCGCAAAGGGCTTATCTGTACAACAAATTCACCATGGAACTTCGTGTACCTATTTCACTGGAACAATCGGCAAATATCTGGGCACTTGGATTTGTTGAGGCTGGTAACAGTTTTAACAAGATATCCGATTACAATCCTTTTAATCTGAAACGTTCAGCCGGGGTGGGTGTGCGCATTTACCTGCCAATGTTCGGTATAATGGGTATCGACTGGGGTTATGGATTTGATCCGCAGGTTAACGAATCCAAAGCACATGGAAGCCAGATCCACTTTGTGATTGGTCAGGAATTGTAATCAGAAATTAATCGGTTCTTGTAAGTGTCAGATATTCAACACGTAAAAGTTTGGCAAAGATTTTGATATATAACTTACAACGATAAAAATATCAAACTGATAAAAACACTCTAAACGATGAAAAAATTATTTATTACACTTAGCCTTCTGGCAGGACTTGCAATCGGTGTTCAGGCTCAGAAATTTGCTGCTGTAGATATGTCGTACGTTATGAAAAATATCCCGGCTTACGAAAGTGCAAATGAACAACTCAATCAGGTTTCCAAAAAATGGCAAGCTGAAGTTGAAACAGCCATGAAGGATGTTCAGCAGATGTACAAGAACTATCAGACAGAACTTGTATTCATGTCGGACGATATGAAAGTGAAGCGGGAAGACGAAATTGTGGCTAAAGAAAAGGAAGCACAGGAACTAAAACGTAAATACTTTGGACCGGAAGGCGAATTGTTCAAAAAACGTGAAAGTCTTATGAAACCAATTCAGGACGAAATTTATACAGCTATACAGGAGATAAGTAAAGATAAAGACCTGCAGCTGGTATTTGATAAAAGTTCAGCCATGAGTGCTATTTTCGTTTCGCCTAAGCTGGACATCAGCGATGATGTTTTGAAAAAATTGGGTTATTCAAAATAATTATATACTTTTGTATTCTCATAAAAAATATAAATCACTAGAAATTAATTTAATAGAAAAGAAAATGATTAAAAAAGTTGCTTTGTTCTTAATTGCCTTGTTACCGCTGGGAGCTATGGCACAAAATGTTAAACTCGGACACGTAAATTCTCAGGAGATTATTCAGGTGATGCCTGAACTCGAAACAATTGAAAAAACCCTGAAGGAACTTCAGGATCAATGGGAAAAGGAATTGTTGAAAATGCGTGAAGAATATAGTACTAAGGTAAAAGAATTCATGGATAAACAAGCTACCATGCCAGAAACCATTAAAACAGCCCGTCAGTCAGAAATAGCCGAAATGGAACAACGTATCACTACATTCAACCAGACAGCGAATGCTGACGTTGTTAAAAAACAACAGGAACTGGTTAATCCGGTACTTGAAAAAGTAAAAAAGGCTATCAGTGACGTAGCTACTGAAGGAGGTTATACTTATATCTTCGATATTTCAACACAGGGTGTTGTATTTCAGTCCAAAACAGCCAACGATATTACTTCGTTGGTAAAGAAAAAATTAGGAGTGAAAGATCAACCGGCAGTTGTTGCACCTGCTGCACCCGCAACTAAATAATTAAAAAGGGTTTTATAGTATGTTGTAAGCTGGTTCAATTCTTTGAATCAGCTTACTTTATTTTTTGTCCTTCAGCATATGTTGTACAAAATCGAAAGGATGGTAAAGCAGCATTCGGAGGCCTGAATACCGCATGATTTCCTTTATTCTTTGCCGCATCTCAGGTTTATAACAATGAATTTTACATTCGGAGCAGGCAGTTTTTTCATCACCAAAAGGACAGTTGTCGAGTCTGGCAGAAGCGTAATTGCTTACTTTGGCACATTCAGGGCATAGTTCTTTTACGAATTTGTGTTTTTTGCGGCAATAAAGCCTGATCATCTTTTCTACCGTCTCTTTCTCGTATCTGATGGAGGACATTCTATGTAATTCTGAAGGCTTATTTGTTATTGTCAATTAAAGCAATCATCTCTTTGATTTCATCTCTGATGGCTGTAAGCCTTTCTTTAATTTCCTGTTGTTTGACAACAACATCCTTTTTATCGCTCAGTTTCTTTTTTACGCCATCCAGGGTGAGTTTCTGATCGTTGATCAGAAAAATGATCTGTTTGATAAGTTGAATGTCATCTTTCGAATAAAAACGCGTTCCCTTTTCGTTGCGTCTTGGTTTCAGTTGCTTGAATTCCTTTTCCCAAAAACGAAGGTTTGACTGATTGATGCTGAACATCGCGGCAACTTCAGATATGGAGTAATAAATTTTTTCCATGATTCCCTGTATTTTATTTTAACTTTGACGAATTTTCAGACGCTGACCCGGCTTTATTTTACTGCCCGATATACCATTCCATTTTCGCAGATTAGAAACGCTGATGTCAAATTTTTCGGCAATGCCGCCAAGTGTCTGTCCTTTCTTGACCTTATAGTAAGTAAACTGTTCTTTTCTTTTTACAGGAGCTTTGATTTCAGTTTCTTTTTCTGATGTAATGATTTCAGCGCGACGGTTATTAATCAGTTCATCAGCCCGAAATGCGAGAATTTCATCCTTTTTTTCGATCAGCATGCCTGAGTACTTTTGGGGCAGGCAAAGTGGGTAGGGCTGGATATCACCCGGTATTATATTGCGTCGGTACTGTGGGTTTAGCAGTCGGAGTTCTTCCACCGAAAGATTGAGTACAGCCGAAATCTGTTCGAAATGCATCCTGGAGTTGACCATCAACGTATCGGTGAGTGTCGGAATTTTTGTTTTTACAGGACAAAGATTATGCTCATTTGCATAATTGAGAGCATAATTGGCTGCTATAAAAATCGGTACATAAGCCCGTGTTTGTGCTGGCAGAAAAGGATAGATTGCCCAGAAATCTTGTTTTCCACCAGCACGGTGAATGGCTTTATTAACGCTTGCTGGTCCGCAATTATAAGCAGCAATGACAAGATGCCAGTCGGAATAAATCGAGTAAAGTTCTTTCAGATATTTAACTGCTGCTTTGGAGGAGGTGCGCGGATCCATCCGTTCGTCTACAAGTGTATTGACTTCCAGACCGTACATTTTGGCTGTACCAATCATAAATTGCCATAGGCCGGTAGCGCCTGAACGGGATACAGCCACAGGATTGAGTGCCGATTCGATGATTGGCAGGTATTTCAGTTCTAGAGGAAGCTGTTCTTTTTCAAGTGCTTCTTCGAAAATGGGGAAGTAGTACCTGCTTAATCCCAGCATGTATTCAAGTCCTTTCCGGTTTTTCTGGGTGTATATTTCGATAAACGATTTTACTTCCTGATTGAAAGGCATTTCTATTACATGAGGCAACTTCATTAATCTGGCCTTGTATTGCTCGTCGGAGGTTGAAGGATTGGAATTGGATGAACATTCGGATACATTGTCTTTGTCAACAGCCCATGAATGAAGCAGGAGGTCGAGAGAGCCTGAAAATTCGGCCGGAACTATCAACGAATCAGATGTTAATTCGGTTGCAATGTCTGTAACCACCGGCTTTGCGCCGGAACTCTGTGCATGAACCTGATAAACAAGTGACAGACAAAAAAGCAAGTAGATAAAAATTCTTTTCTTCATGAACAGTCAGTTTGGTAATTAGAGTAACATGCAGGCTATTCTTAGCAGATTTGACGAATGACGTTGAAAGGAGTCAACAAAAATATAAAAAAAAGGATATACTGAAAAAACAGCTATGGAATCAGAGTAATAACCGTTAAAAATTAATGCTGCAATGCATTCCGTAAGCCGGAGGCGAATTGCGTTCCCGTTCAATACGGGTGGGTTGAACATTGAGAACCAGGTCTGGACTTATATCAAAATCATAGAGCTGCGCATCGACATAAGCATCCAGCAATACCAGAGCATAATATCCTACAGAAAGTATTATGCTCAGGTCACGCCACTGACGAAATGTACTCTGCCTGGTTTTCAGTATGTTAGTATATGTGCTTTCACCAATCATCTCGATGGTGTAACCGCGGGGAAGAATATCAATATGGCTGTTTGTAGTCGGGTCTTTGTCGATAATATCCCGATAAGCATTCTTGTAGGTAATATAATTATTATTATTCCACGAGATGGCATAAGCAAATCCGAGATATCCTCCGTAAACAATGGGCAGTTTCCAGTATTTTCTGTTTACAATTTGTCCAAAGCCGGGGATAGCTGCACCCATCCAGATAGATTTCAGCGGGTCGGGTTTGAATTTCGGTTTTTCAAGCGTAGATACAGCCAGTGTATCTGCAATATCATTTGCCATATTCATGTATTTGCTGTTGGGCTGAATATTTATTGGCATTAACGTAGTTGTATCCTTTCCGGCCTCGGCAAGGTCCGAAATACTGCTCTCCTGAAAATCATTAGTGCCGGCAAAACCTGCCAGGGAAATGAGTTGAAGAAAAAAATATATGACGAGTGTTTTTTTCAACTTTACTGTTCGTTTTTCAAATTTTATCCATCAGTTGCATGATGCGCATCAGTTCGTCATCGTTGGCAAATGGAATAGTGATTTTACCTTTTCCTTTGGCATCACACGACATCTGTATTTTTGTATCGAAAATGGAGCTCAGCTGCTTTTTCAGGTCGTTTAATTCTTTCAGATTCTTAACGCTACTGTTTTTATCCGAAGATTCGGATTTTCCGGTTTCAGTGATGCTTCGAACGAGTTCTTCCACCTTTCTTACTGTCAGATCTTTTTTCAGTATCTGTTCGTAGAGTTTCAGCTGTTCGGCCGGATCGTTCAATCCTAATATGGCACGTGCATGTCCCATATCAATTTTTTTATTCTTCAAACCCATCTGAATTTCCGCAGGCAGACGCAATAAACGCAAATAGTTGGCAATTGTTGCTCTTTTTTTGCCCACCCGTTCGCTCAACCGGTCTTGTGTGAGTTTGTATTCTTCCATCAGCCGGTAAAATGTCAGCGCAATTTCGATGGCATTGAGATCTTCCCGCTGTATGTTTTCAATCAGCGCCATCTCCATCACCTGTTCATCAGCGGCTGTTTTTACATACGCAGGAATTGTGTTAAGTCCTACCGACTTTGCAGCTCTGAAACGTCGTTCGCCGGCAATGATAAGATAAGTGCCATCATCATTTTTACGTAATGTTACGGGCGATATTACACCGAGTTCACGAATGGATACGGCCAGATCAGTCAGCGCCTCTTCATCGAAATATGTTCTTGGTTGATTGGGATTTGGATAGATGAGTTCGATATCAACTTCATTTATGGATGACGAACCACTTGTGTTCACGGAATCCATGTCAATCAATGCTCCCAGACCACGTCCCAATCCTGTATTTTTTGCCATAATTAAATCTTGAATGTGTGAAATTTCTATTGTCTGTTGATCAATTCCTTTGCCAGATCCATGTAATTTACGGCGCCCCGGGATTCTGCATCAAAAAGAGAGATTGGTTTGCCATAACTTGGAGCCTCGCTCAGGCGAACACTCCTGTAAATCACCGTGTCGAAAACCAGCGTATCGAAATGCTTTTTCACTTCGGCAAATACCTGATTAGCAGAGCGTAATCTGTTGTCGTACATCGTCATCAGAAAACCTTCTATTTCGAGTGTTGGGTTTAATCTGCTTTTTATGATTTTAATTGTATTCAGCAGCTTGCTGATGCCTTCCAGCGCGAAGTATTCGCTTTGAACCGGAATGATAACGGAGTCGGAGGCGCTCAGCGCGTTGACAGTTATCAGTCCCAGAGACGGCGAGCAATCAATCAGAATAATGTCATACTCATTTTTTATCGGCATAAGCATGCGCTGCATGATATGCTCTCTCTTGTCAAGGTTCAGCAGTTCGATTTCAGCACCAACCAAATCAATATGCGAAGGGAGTACAAACAAATTGTTAACTTCGGTTTTGTGTATTGCCTGTGATGTCGGAACGTTGTCAATCAGGCATTCATAAACGGTGAATTCAACCGAGCGAACGTCAATTCCCAGTCCGGATGATGCATTTGCCTGCGGATCAGCGTCAACCAATAACACTTTTTTGTCAAGTCCTGCCAGCGATGCAGCCAGATTGATAGCTGTCGTTGTTTTTCCTACTCCTCCTTTTTGATTGGCAATTGAGATTATTTTACCCATATATTAGTTCGAGATTATTTTTATACTCTTAATAAGTTCTGAGAATATTGCTCTTTGAACACTCTATAATCGAGTGGAAAGCAGATATTGTTTTTTGCTGTTTTAACTGCAAAGATAATAAAATTAATTCAGCCGTTAAACTATCAAAAAGGTCAATCGATATTATAAGATTTTTTAAAATTCTGTTGCCGTCATTGAACGATTTTTTCGATATGACGGCAGATTTTTTTAATGCAGGTGGTTTGCTGATGCTTGCGATTTTAGTTTTGCTCCATGACTTTATACTCCAAATTTATATATCTTTGCAATAATAAATGATCTGATTGGTTTGAAAAGGTTTATATATCTGATTATATTTGGGTTGCTGGCTTTTGCCTCCTGCCGCGAAGACTTTTTCGGGATCACGACCGATCCACCCAAAATACTTAATCCTCCGGATGATGTTAACAGTCATTCAGACGGGTTACAGTATGTGTTCGATATTGAAGCTGTTCCGGAAGTTTATCTTGAAATAACCACTGCCGAATGGAACAGGTTACTCTCCAATTTTGATATAAATAGGGATAACGAAGAATATATTCAGAGTAATTGTGTATTTGTAAAAGGATCAAGAAGGGATACTTTGAATAACACGGGTTTACGGCTTCGTGGAAATACCAGCCGCAGAAGACCCGAAGGTAATACCGGGCAAATGCACAGCAGTATAAATCCCGACTGGCATCATGTGCATTTCACACTTAATTTTGATGAGTACGACAAAAAACAGGATTTACACGGACTTGAAAAAATTACACTAAAATGGTTCAAAGATGATGGCGTTTATGCCCGTGAAGTTTATTGCTATGATTTATTCGAACGTTTTGGTTGTATTTGCGAATTAAAGAGGACAACAAGCAGGTTTATTTTGGTATTTATCAGGTTGTGGAACAGATAGATAAGCAATACCTGAAAAACCGTTCCGGAAAATTTGCCGGTAAAGACGGATTTTTATGGAAAGCTACCTGGGGTGCCGATTTCAGGAATGCAGACAAAGGTAGGATGGGAGTTGAAAATATTACCCTCAGCAAAGCCGACATGGTTCAGCCTGTGTACGACCTGAAGACCAATGAAGAATATCTGGAAGCTGCCAAAACACAGTTGGCTGCATTTATCACCGATTTCAACAGTAAAACGGGAGATGATTTCAAGACATGGATTGAACAACGGATGGACGTGCCGCTTTTTCTGAAAACTTACGCGGTAAGTACTCTCTGTGGTATGTGGGACGATTACTGGAATAACAGCAATAATTTCTATTTCTATTTCGATACCGACAATAAGTTTTATTTTATTCCGTATGATTATGACAATACGCTGGGGACATCTCTGCTCATGACCAATTCGGGAACGCAGGATTTGCTCCGCTGGGGCTC
>JAFNAU010000024.1 GCA_017860335.1 Bacteroidota bacterium | reverse complement strand
GACATTTATGGCATAGACCACCGTAATTAATTGTTGATAAAACAATTCTGCAGAACTTTTGCAGGATGTGGTCTTGATTTTTATTTGACCTGCTTAAAAGATAATGATTTCTTATGTAAGTTTGTGAAAGGTATATTTTATGTAAATAAAATAAGTGATAAGTTGATGAATATCTGTGATTAAACCATTTTCAAATGAATTTATGATACTAACCTTGTTTGTAATTAGTCCGCTTTATGTTACGTTGTTTTGGGTCATCGTGTTGAATACTGATGTTGACAAAAACACGTATCCCAGGGGTTTCCTTGGGAAATTCATGATTTTTGCCTTTATCGTTTATCTTTCACATTTTCTGTACTTCGATTCCCAAAAAGTACTTTACACTTGGACTGATGCTGTTTATCAGTTTGCATCGCTGATGATATTTCCGATATGTTACATTTATTTCAGGCTGCTAACCATTGACGAGAAGTTTTCGCTACGCAAACATGTACGCTATCTGTTGCCATCTGTTGTGTTATACCTGCTGTATTTATTCGGAGTTTTGATAACTCCATTGGCTGAGTATCAATCGTGGTTGTTTCAAAAAGATATTCATTCCGAATCCTTTGGTATCGGCTGGCTCAATGTGATATCTGTCTTAATTAAAGTCGTTTTTGTCATTCAGGTGGTGCTGGTGCTGGTAGCAAACACCATATTGATACGAAAATACGCCTACAAAGCCGCGCAGTATTACTCCGATGTACATGATAGTGGAACCTTCAGCATACAGTTGCTCAATGCATCCATGCTGTTCTCTGCCCTGACGTCCATTGTGATTGCTGTTTTGGGTAGAGACTACTTTGTTGCTCACAAATTAGCCTTAGGCTTTCCTTCAGTCATTTTCTCGGTGTTACTTTTCACCATTGGCTGGCTGGGCAACAGGCAGAAGCCTGTCAATCCTGCTTATGAAGAATTTCCGTTTCAGACAGAAGCTCCGGTCGAACAGTCACTGAATTCAAGACGGGAGAAAAACATCTTGGAAAAAATACTGGTTCTATTCGAGAAAGATAAAATTTACCTGAGAAGCTGCATCACTATTCAGGATGTGGCAAATATCATCGGAACCAACCGCACTTATATTTCCTCTGCCATCAATGAGCATTACCAGCAGAATTTTTGTACCTTTGTCAATCAGTACAGGCTGGATGAAATTGAGGAAATACTGAAATCGGGAAACGAAATCACCTTACACCAGCTCGCAGACCAGACCGGATTTGGCTCCGTGGACTCGATGAAAAGAGCCGTTAAAATGAAAACAAACCTCAGTTTTCGTGAATGGAAAGAACAAATAATAAGAAACTCCAGGCAGTCCGAAAACAGAGCGCAGATTACTGTATAATCCCCGCAGGTTTGCGGATCGGATGCAAAAGACTGTTCTTGAATGAAATCTGAGTAAGTCAGGGAAAATTAGAGGGATATTTCCTCTAATTTGAAATATTACTTGCAAGTCAATGCATCCACAACCATTGGAAGGCAAATTGGAAATAAGCGTAAACAAATTTCAAGACGATTCAATACTTTTTTGCCCGGCAGCTACACCCGATTTTAAGACTGAATATCCGCGAGACTATATTTTCCCCGTTTGTCTTTTATGCCGGATTTTTTTCAATTCTTTTCTTTTAATAATGCCCTCTACGTAAGCCGTAATTTCTGTTTATTTGTTTATATTTGCTTGTTGAATTAATAAAATACAAACTTTGAAAGTAAAAGGCACTACACACCCCAGTAATAAGCATTTGTATTGTTATTCGCCTGTTCATTTTTGCAACCCCAGACTACTCCGGGTAACGTGGGTAACAGGGATATGTAGGGGTTTAAACAATAATTATTAAAAGCTAGTATATGTTACAAATAATCTTCAAAAAATGCTCAATAACTCCCCCTTCTGGGGGCTGGGGGGGCAGATTTTTAAAAGCCAGAATACTATGGATAGCATTTGTGCTGTTATCGGTTTCCTCTTTTGCCGCTAAGCCCGTCAGATTAGTCATCCTGCATACCAACGATACACACAGTCAGGTTGAGCCGTCAGAAAGTAACAACATGGGAGGCTACGCCCGTCGGATGGGAGTGATAAATAAAATTCGCTCCGAAGAACCCAACGTGTTGCTGGTTGATGCCGGTGATTTTTCGCAGGGAAGTCCCTATTTCAATTTCTTCAATGGGCGCATCGAAACCAAAGCGCTGGAGATGATGGGTTACGACGCGCTAACACTTGGAAATCACGAATTCGACAACGGCCTTGATACGCTGGCTGCCGTACTGAAGCTGGTGAAGCTGCCTGTTGTAAATGCAAACTATGATCTGAAGAATACGCCGATTGCACCATTTGTCAAACCCTATATCATTGTTCGGAAGGGTGGATTGAAAATCGGGATTTTTGGTGTCGGGGTGAACCTCAATGGACTGGCTTTTCAGAAAAACTTTGCCGGACTGATACTGAACGATCCGCTTAAAACAGCCTCCGAAACTTCCAATTACCTGAAAAACAGCCTGAAATGCGATCTGGTGATTTGTCTGTCGCACCTGGGCACTTCGTCCGAAGACAGTTCACCAACCGATTACGACCTGGTGGCAGCATCGCGCAACATCAATGTGGTCGTTGGCGGACATTCGCACAAGATACTCGAAAATGTTACAGCCGAAAATGCATCGGGTCGTAAAGTTCTGATCACACAGATGGGCAAAAGCGGACTGAACCTGGGCAGAATTGACTTGACATTTGAGAAAAAATAAATACACTGCACCTCTATTCCTGTGAGGGGCTTTCAACTGACTTCCAGGATTTGGCTTTCAGGACGAAAAAACTGCCCGCCAGCATGGGAATTACGAAATTAATGAGCCAGACTAAAATGCCTGTTAGTGTTATCCCCATCACATTAGCCGAATAGACACCAAAAATAAGCACAGCATACGAACCGCGTACCGCGGCATCCGAAACAGCATAAGAAGGTGTAAAGGTAATCAGCAGATACATGGCCGGAATGGCACTCAGCGCCTGCACCGCACTCACCTCGATGCCGAAAAACTTCAGCATGAAATAAAACTGTGTGCAGAATACTACATAGCGGATGACCGAAATGATGAGAAACAAAATCAGACTTCTCAGACTGAGTTTGGAAACCGGAATGGCTGCCTGACGGAGTTTTATTGCCCATTTCCCCGAAAATATTTTTTTTACCAGTCCCGGAAATGCATAGTAAAGAATACTGCAAAGGACTAAAACCAACAGGACTACAATCAGGTAAGCCGGATAATTGATATCCGGATAAAACGTCGAAACATAAAATCCGGCGCCGATCACTCCGAACAAAGTTACCACCAGACTTTGCGAAACACTGTTGATAAAGCTGAGCAGAACTCCGGTGAGGCGACAACTGTCGGGAAGAAAATATACTCTGCCTGCAAAATCGCCGAAACGGTTGGGGGTGACAAATCCGGTGCAAAGTCCGGCTAAAACTCCTTTCAGCGAGGCCCTGAACGATAGTTTTACTGTGGAGGAGGTAAGCAGCTGCCATTTGCGGGATTCGAGCATCCAGTTGAGAGGCATGATCAGTATAACCGCCAACAAAAATCCCATCCGGACCCCGTTTGTAGATACCAGGGTGTGCTTCAGTTCATCCCGGTATTCAATATGGGCTAACTTGTAAGCCAGAAAACCATAAGCTGCCAGTGTAACGATCCATTTGACAGCCTCGAAGAGTTTGTGATTACTTTCCTTCATTTTTAATCCTGAAAGTAAATTTCTTTTGAGAAAAATAGCTGAATATGGTTGTGATAATGGTAATAATCATTTTGGAACCGAGAGGCCAGAGACCCAGCACTCCGTTCAATATCTTCAAACCTGTATAGTTGATCAGTAAATTGGCCGCTACGACCAGCATATATCGTGCCAACTGTTTATGCCCTCTCAAATCAGAATCGGTAAAAGTGACATATTTCTGTAGCAGGAAGCCGGAAAAGAATGTAACGGGAAAGGTGATAAATAGCGCGGCAATAGGAGAACTCAGCGTGACAACTTCCAGATTCATCATCTGTTTCTGTAGTACAACATTATATATAAAGGAAAATAATCCCCAGTCGAACAGGATGTTGGCGGCTCCCGATACTCCATAGCGAAAGAATTGCAGGCTGAAATATCTTCGGAACGGCGGATAGAAGAAATCAATCATGTCACTGATCAGTTTACCTGTAAGAATGAGAAACTTTCGCATCGTGGTGGTTGAGGTGATTATATTGTGTGTTTGAAAATGATAAAAAGGAAAAGTCGTGTTTTGTGGCAGAAATCCGGCCGAAAGTTTAGGTTTATCAAACTATTATCCTTACCCTGACGACCATCATCAGCGATATGACACAACAAGTACGCGCAAAGAAATACTTGGGACAGCATTTCCTCAAAGACAAGGAAATAGCCCGTCGTATAGCAGAGAGTTTACCTCTCAGTCAGGTAATGCCCGTGCTTGAAGTCGGACCCGGAATGGGTGTCCTGACTCAATATCTGCTCCAAAATCCCCTCGTTGATTTAACTGCCGTCGAAATTGACCGCGAGTCGGTCGATTATCTTCACCTGCATTATCCGCAGCTGAAGGTCATCGAAGGCGATTTCCTGAAAATGGATCTTTTGGCACTTTATCCCGATAAATTCTGTATCATCGGCAATTTCCCCTACAACATTTCGAGCCAGATATTTTTCAAGGTACTCGACTACCGCGATCGTATCCCTTATGTGTCCGGAATGATTCAGAAGGAAGTGGCGGAGCGTATTGCTTCGGCACCGGGCAAAAAAGCATATGGCATCCTGAGTGTGCTGATGCAGGCATTTTATACAACCGATTATCTCTTCACCGTATCAGAACAGGTTTTTGACCCTCCGCCGAAGGTCAAATCGGCTGTTATTCGCTTTACACGAAACGAAGTGCAACATCTCGATTGCGACGAGAAACTCTTCCGAACCGTAGTGAAAACAGCCTTTAACCAGCGCCGAAAGACCATGCGCAATTCACTGAAACCTCTCGTCCCCAAAGAAAGTTCCATGTATGTCGATTCCATTTTCGACAAACGTCCCGAACAACTGGGTGTGGCTGAATTCGTTCAGCTTACACAGATGGTGGAAAAAGCTCTGAAAGAGAACCGGTAGCACGCTTCTCCCAACTTTGTGAAAAGCAAGGGTCTTATTAATTCCAGTTCCCAAAATGAATATCAAATCAGAAGTTCGGAGTTCTGTTTTGGTAAAAAAGAAAGGAGAGAAAAATCATGTCAGAATTAAGACTTTTTTATCACGAAGATGGTAAAGTAAAAATATCGAAAAGCCTCGATATCCTCCCGAAAATTGATCTGAAGAATATTATATGGATCGACCTTAACGATGTAGCGCTTGATGTAGAAAGCCGCCTCGAACAGTTCCTGAAAATCTACATTCAGGAAGACGAAGAAATAGAAGAAATTGAGATGAGTTCGCGCTATATCGAAACCGACGACGGCATAGTTGCCAATACCAATTTCATGATGGATAATTTCACGCTCGAACCCGTTTCGTTTATCCTGAAGAATGGAATACTCGTGTCTGTTCGCGATGCTGATCTGCGCTCATTCAACGAAACCGTGAAGAAAATATTTGCCAGCACCCGAAGTTTCCCGACAGGATATCATGTACTGGTGGCGCTGCTCGAAACCCGTGTGGAATACGATGCCGATGTTATCGAAGATACCACCGACCTCATTACCAACCTCAGTAAAACCCTGAACCGTGAAGATGATCTGGATGAAGATATCCTCATACGTATCAAGGACTTGCAGGAAAAGGTGATGATTATCCGTCAGACAATAATTGATAAGCAACGCGTAATATCCAGCATGCTTAAAAGCGATGTGTTCCCGGCTGAATTGCTGCCGCGCCTGAGCATGATTATCAAGGATATCAATTCGTTGTTCGAATATACTCGCTTTGGCTTCGATCGTCTGGACTACCTCCAGGATACTTTTCTTGGTTTGGTTAATTTACAGCAAAATAAAATCATCAAGATATTTACCGTGGTGTCTGTCATATTTCTGCCGCCCACGCTTATAGCAAGTATTTATGGGATGAACTTCAAGATTTTGCCCGAACTGAATTGGGCTTATGGTTACCCGTTCTCCCTATTCCTGATGGTGGCGTTCTCAGGAGCAGTACTATGGTACTTCCGGAGAAAAAAATGGTTGTAAATCTTTCCGGTTTTCGTGTTTTTTAACCTGTTTTTTCTCCGATTTTATTATCAGATGATTATGTTTGCTGAATAATACTTATCAATAAAAAGTTTGTTTATGGAAGAAAAATCATCTTATCGACAAAAAGTAGATGCACAGTTCGAAGATTTGAAAACTGATCTTGAAGACCTGAAGATAAAAGTACAGAACGTAGCAACTGATTTGCAGGCAGAATACCAGGAAAAAATCAGGGAGTTGGAGCCCAAAATTGCTGAAGGCAAAACCAGGCTGGCTGAATTGGCAGGTACAGCTGACGAAGCATGGGACGAAGTGAAAGAAGGTACAGAGTTAATCCTGAAACAAATGAAGCAAACATTTAATAGTGTGAAAGAAAAAATCGACAAAGACAAAGCCTCTGAAAGTCCTGATACGCCAAAAAATGAATAACAAAAAGAGCTGTCCTTTTTCGACAGCTCTTTTTGTATGAATGTTTAAGGTGTTAAATGTTTGCAAATTCAAATGGAAGTCATATATTTGTGACCTTTAAATCAAAATTTTTTTAAAATGAAACCCTCCTTTTTAATTAAAACAGTTTTTGTTGCAATGTTGGTTATCTTTCCTGCTTTGAACGCTTTTGCAATCAGAGCCTATCCCGGAGCAATCAAAATCACTCAGCCCGATGGATCGTCATTGAATATTCGAAATCATGGCGACGAGTTTCATCATTACACCACTACCGAAGACAATTATATTGTTAAGAAGATTGCCAGCGGTTATTATACCTATGCCAGTATCGATACACGGGGAAAAATCGTTGCCGGTACGCAGATTGCCAGAGATCCCTCGGTACGTCCGGCAACCGACAACAAATATTTGGTGCGTATGCCCGAGAAACTGGAAACGAAACTTCAGGTTGGTCTCAGGAAAGTTAAATCAGTACGGCAGAATGCTGCTGTAATGAAAAGAGCTTTCCCGGTTACAGGTTCCGGCAAATCGCTGATTATTCTGGTCAATTTCAAAGATAATTCGTTTGTGGTACCATCCAGCCAGACGGCGTTCACCAACTTGCTCAACCAGTCCGGATATAGTGAAAACAACGGTACAGGTTCGGCAAAAGATTATTTTATGGCCTGTTCGTATGGTAAGTTTGCACCCCAGTTTGATGTAGTAGGGCCGTTTAATCTCCCTTCAAATATGTCAGTTTATGGTGGTAATGATTCGGATGGCAATGATAAAGATCCTTTACAGATGATTGTGGATGCCTGCAAAGTCGCTGATGAAAATGGTGTGGACTTTTCGCAGTACGATACCGATAACGACGGATACGTGGATAATGTATTCGTATATTATGCCGGTTACAACGAGGCTGAGTATGGGGGCGATGATACAGTTTGGCCGCATCGCTGGGGAATTTATCCTACAGTAACCTACGGAATCGATGGTAATTATTCCGGTACCGTAGCTTCCATTACCTTCGACGAAAAGAAAATCATGGATTATGCCTGTACGTCGGAACTGAAAGGCGCCAGCGATTCGAAAATGTGTGGTATCGGTACATTCTGTCACGAATTCGGACATGTGCTTGGTCTGCCCGATTACTACGACACGTCTTCGAATCAGGATAATACACTAAATACCTGGAGTGTTATGGATCAGGGAGCTTATCTGAATCAGGGAAATACTCCACCTGTATATTCATCGTACGATCGGTTTTATCTCGGTTATTCCACGCCCATAGAGCTTAATCAGCCGGCAAACGTGGTGACACTGCTGCCCTTATATCAGGGAACAACCATACCTGCAAACACAGATAATCAGGCTTATCTTCTCTCTTCAAATACTCATGACCTGAATGGAGCGGACCCAAAACCAGCTGAATTCTTTATGGTTGAATACCGTAAACATACGGGTTGGGATACTTATTTAGGTCAGCTGATTGATGCTAATGGCAACTTTACTACCATCCCTTCTGATGGTATGCTAATCTGGCATATCGATTATGATAAGACAGCTTGGGAAAACAATGGACCAAATAATTACACCGAAAGCACACAAACTCAGGCAAGCCACATGAGGGTATATTTGCAACCTTTGTCCGGTTCTACAACCACTCCGGGAGATGCATTTACATCGGGTAGTTTTACCCCGACAACCTGGGACGGTAATTCCATTAACCGGAATATCACCGAAATTGCCAAAACTGCCGAAAATGTCACCTTTAAACTGATGGGTGGCTTGCAACCCAAAATAAAACTGGGTGTGATTAGCAGTCAACTTACTTATCCGCTTACCGTAGCCGGTAAAACTAATCCCAAGAATCTGAATATAGTAACTACGGGTATTAACGGAAATCTCACAGTTACTTTATCCGGTACCAATGCTGATTATTTTACAGTGAATGCCGCTAGCATACCTCAGGCAAATGCCAATTCAACTTCCGGATTTGATTTATTGGTAACTTACAAACCGCTCACTGCCGGAACTCATACTGCTGTTCTCACCATTACAGGTGGTGGACTTCCGGATAAGATAATTAATCTTACCGGTTCGGCACAATAAGCTTAACAATAAAAAAGAAACCCTGAAAATCAATTGTTTTCAGGGTTTCTGTGTATTTAAATAGCAATCAGCATACTTAAAAACGGTATCTGATACCTAATGCTAAAGCCCGCAGAGAGTTGTAATTATGTCCTGAAGGAATAATGGTAAATCCCGGACGATAATCAAGCGACACCTGAACTGGTATACTGAAATTGTATTCTATCCCCACCTGACCGGCAACGCCTAGGGCAAAGTGTTTTCCGTTATGATCCAGTTTGTCCCAAAGTCCAACCTGAGGTCCCAGTCCTGCATACCAGTTAAGTCCTTCCTGCAGTCCGAATACCCATTGGTGGATGCCTGTGAGTAAGACGGAGTTGTTGCTATAAATGCCAAAATCTACCTCAGCGCGGGTAGAACTACCGAGCGGATTTTGAAAAGATAACTCAGCGCCATTTGTAATACGAATACCAATGGCTTTGTCCATGGTTTGTGCCTGAATGATACTTGTTGAAGCAATCAGAAGTGCAATGGCCAGAAAAAGTTTTTTCATGATGTTGATTTTTAGGGTTAAAAAATATTGATTTGTTATCGTGTTGAATTTGTACACGTAAACATATTAGAAATCCGAAAGCTGATTTTTGTAGTTAGGATTAAAATCTGTAACGAATTCCAAGAGCTACGGTGTCGTAAGTGCCTCCGTTAGTTAAATACCACGCCGGACGATAATCCAGTGAAACCTGTAGTGGAATGGAAAAATTGTATTCAATACCAATCTGACCTGCTAATGCCAATCCGAAACCCGATTGCCACACATTGTTTTTCTCGTACCAGCGTGAACCTAACTGACCTCCGAGTCCTACATACCAGTTTAGACCTTTGTCAAGTCCGAAGACCCACTGATGAATACCTGTTAGTATGAAACCATTACGATCGTCAAGTCCATAAAGCCCCAGATCAAGTTCAAGTCGGGTGGATTTGCTCAGCGAATTTTGAAACGAAATTTCAGCGGAATTATTTAATCCACGGATACCAATGGCTTTGTCGGTTGCCCGAGCAATATTCAAATTTGTAAGTACTGTCAGCAGGATGATTGCTGTAAATAATTTCTTCATGGGTAATGAGTGTTTTTTTTGTTAAAATTATTCTTTTGATTTTAAAATAGTAAACGTTTATTTTCTGAATATGTTTAGAAAGCAGCTTTATAATTCCGGCTCTTTCCAGTCTCCGTATGATTTTATCAGATTTATCAGGCGCTCAACAGCTTCACTCTCGGGTACATTTTTCTCAATGCATGTTTGTTTTTTATACAAGCTGACCTTTCCGCGTCCGGCACCTACATATCCGTAATCGGCATCAGCCATTTCGCCGATACCATTAACGATACATCCCATGATCCCTATTTTTAATCCGGTCAGATGCGATGTTTTTGTTTTGATATCTGCTACTACGGTCTGGAGGTTGAACATGGTTCTGCCGCAACCGGGGCAAGAAATGAATTCGGTTTTGCTTACCCGTACCCGTGCAGCCTGAAGAATTCCAAACGAAATTGAAAGAACTTCATTTTCCGGAATTCTGCCTTCGTTCTTTATCAGAATTCCGTCGGCCAGTCCATCCACAAAGAGGATGCCTAAATCAGCCGCGGCTTTTATTTGAAGAGACTCCAAATCATTTTCCCGGTAATTGCCAACCACAATAACGGGATTATTGCAGCCTTCGTATATCAGCGTGTGAATAAATGCTCTTTGTTCTCCGGGTGGATTGACGTGGTCGGTACTGAGTAGTATGACTATCTGCGGATTCGTTTTTAAGTATTCAAGGGTTTTATTGTCTAGCCGAGAGTAGTTTAATTCCAGAAATGAAAGTTCAGAAACTTTTACTTCCGGAGCTTTATCTGCATAAACACCGAATTTCTCACCATTTGCATTTTGTATTTCTTCATCCAGAAGAATATAATCCGCCTTCAAATTCTGATGGTTGCAGGGACACGAAATAACTACCGGCACATTTTCTCCGCCAATATTTTTTACCGCGTTAGATTTTCGGTTGCTTAACTGCAAGGGTGAAATTTTATATTTCGGGTTTAAGCGTATTGCCTCATGGCTTTCACGCTGTGTAATATAGTCTCTAAGTAATTTTGTCACGGGTATTTCGGCTTCCGGTTCTTCGCTCAGCGAAACCCGTATAGTATCGCCAATACCCTCGGCCAGTAATCCTCCAATACCTGCTGCAGATTTAATCCGGCCATCTTCTCCGTCTCCGGCTTCAGTTACGCCAAGGTGAACAGGGAAGTGCAGGTTTTCTTTTTCCATGGTTTCTACCAGTAATCTGACCGACTGAATCATCAGTACGGTGTTAGAGGCCTTCATCGAGATGACCACATCGGTGAAGTTTTCTTCCCTGCAAATTCGAAGGAATTCCATGCAAGATTCCACCATCCCCTCAGGAGTGTTACCCCAGCGGTTTAGCATCCGTTCGCTCAGCGAACCGTGATTTACTCCGATACGAATTGCTGTGCCGTATGTATTGCAAATGTCGAGAAACGCTTTAAACCTGGTGCGAATTTTTTCGAATTCCTCTTGGTATTCAGCCTCGGTATAATCGGATGTTAGAGTTGTTTTTATTCCGCTAACGTAATTCCCCGGATTTATTCTTACTTTTTCCACGTAACGAGCTGCCAGATCGGCAACATTCGCGTTGAAATGCACATCAGCTACAAGCGGAACATGACAATCAGCTTCACGAATCTTCGCATGAATTATGTTCAGATTTTCAACTTCCTTTAGTCCCTGAGTGGTAAACCTGACTAGTTCTCCACCTGCTTCGACTATCCTAAGACATTGAGCTGTTGAACTTTCTATGTCGTTTGTATTCGTGTTGGCCATTGACTGAACTCTGACCGGATTCTCACCTCCAATTTTCAAAGTTCCAGCCTTAACTTCATCCGTTACCCGGCGATGATAATTGTATAGATCCGATTCCCACATATCTTTTATGCTGTTTTTTATTAAATGAAATGACAAATTTACAACTTTATTGCCCTTTATGAATAAAAAAAAATAATTCTTGATAAAATTGATTACCTTTGCATTCGATTTGATGTAATCAGATTTGTGTATGAATTGTCCAAGAGTAAAACCATAAAAAACAGTAAAAGGTTCTTTCAGGTTCACTTTCAGGACAATTTTTGTTTTTAAATTATTTTAACATACTAAGGATATGAAATTTTTTGATCCAAAAATTGTTTATACATTAAAGCATTATTCAAAGAAACAATTTTATTCCGATCTGATGGCGGGGATCATCGTCGGAATTGTTGCGCTTCCGCTTGCAATTGCTTTTGGTATTGCATCAGGTGTTACACCCGAAAAGGGATTGTATACTGCCATTATTGCTGGTTTTATTGTTTCATTGCTCGGAGGTAGCAGGGTACAGATTGGTGGACCTACCGGAGCGTTTATAGTCATTGTTTACGGAGTTGTACAGCAGTATGGAATTACGGGGCTGGCTATCGCTACAATGATAGCCGGATTGATGCTGATTGCGATGGGAGTGATGAAACTTGGAACAATCATTAAATTTATTCCTTATCCCGTTGTTGTAGGATTTACGAGCGGTATTGCACTGACAATTTTTGCAACGCAGATTAAAGACTTGTTTGGATTGCAAATTGAAAAAGTTCCGGCAGACTTTATCCACAAATGGGTTGTTTACGCGCAAAATATTACTTCTATTAACTGGTGGGCAACCCTGATCGGGGTTTTATCTATAGTAATAATCGCAATCACGCCTAAATTCTCAAAAAAAATTCCCGGTTCACTGATAGCGATTATATTGATGACCATTGTTGTTTATGTGCTTAAACACAGCTTTGGCGTACAGGGTATCGAAACAATCGGCGACCGTTTTTCTATCAATGCCGCGTTACCTCAGGCAAGCAAATTCAGTATTGATTTCGATACTGTTCGTACTTTACTGCCGGTTGCATTTACCATTGCCATGCTTGGTGCCATCGAGTCATTACTTTCAGCTACAGTCGCCGATGGTGTAATTGGCAGCCGACACAATTCCAATACGGAACTGATTGCTCAGGGGGTAGCCAATGTAATTACCCCGATTTTCGGCGGAATTCCGGCAACGGGAGCCATTGCCCGTACCATGACAAATATCAATAACGGAGGACGTACACCGGTCGCGGGTATTATTCATGCATTTGTTCTGTTGCTGATTTTGCTTTTCCTTGGTAACCTGACCAAACACATTCCAATGGCTTGTCTGGCCGGTGTATTGGTAATTGTTGCTTATAATATGAGCGAATGGCGTACCTTTAAATCATTGCTCCGAAATACAAAATCAGATGTAAGCGTTCTCCTCGCAACTTTCTTTCTTACGGTGATTTTCGATCTGACTATCGCTATTGAAATTGGACTGTTGCTGGCTGTCGTGCTCTTTATCCACCGTATATCCGAAACCTCCACGATTTCAGTATTAGAGAGTGAAGTGGAAGCCGCGGATTATGTGGAAGGGGCTGTTGATACCGATAAATTATTAATTCCCAAGGGAGTGGAAGTGTATGAAATTGAAGGACCATTTTTCTTTGGACTTGCCAATAAGTTTGAAGAAATAATGAAACAGATGAGCGATAAACCGAAAGTGAGGATAATCAGGATGAGAAAAGTGCCTTTTATCGATTCTACGGGTGTACACAACCTTGAAAATCTGATTAAAATGTGCAAAAAAGATAAAACACAGGTTTTACTCTCGGGTGTCAATGACAATGTCCGGAAAGTACTGCTGCAGGTAGAGTTTGAAAAAAAAATAGGTAATGAAAATATCTGCAGCAATATCAACGAAGCATTGGAACGTGCAACGAAGTTAATATAATTTTAAAAGGTTGATAACCAGTAAGCAAAAGATTGATTTTTGAACTGATTATATAAAAAAAGACCAAAAAGTTTTTTATTTCAATGCAAAATCTTATTTTTGTGAAGATTTTAGTCTGAAAAATGGAAAATCGATACGCAAGTTTAATCAGTGAATTTGAGCTAAGAATTAAAAAACTGATTTCGGAATATAAAGCTTTGAGCAAAGAGAATGAAACACTCAAAGCGGAGCTGGGAAGAAAACAGGAAGATTTGATGACAGCTCACAAAGAAATCCTGGATTTGCGGAATGATTATAAAATTTTGCAAACTACAATGGGATTGGGCGGCTCTGAAGAAGAACGCAGAAATTCCCGTCAGCATCTGGATAAAATAGTGCGGGAAATTGATAAATGTTTGATGCTTCTAAATGATTGATGTTTATGGCAGAGGAAGAGATGTTTAATATAAATATTACTGTCAACGGGGTCAGAATGCCTTTACACATCAGTCGGGAGGATGAAGTAATATATAGAAATGCCGAAAAACTTTTTAACAGGTTTTTCAGGCAATATAGTGAAGTGTACAGCCAGCGGAGCATGGAGGAAATTTTGACGTTAGTGGCTTATCAGTTTGCTTATATTGTTTCAAAACAAGGCATGAATCAGGATGTTGGACCGTTGGCCGAAAAAATTCAACAGCTCAACAAACAATTGAAGGAATTGATGCCGGAGTAAGCCGGTATTTCCGACTGAAAACATTTATTTACCGCATTAATTGTTTATTTGTTGTCCGGTTTTCCGTCGGATGGTAAGTTTGCAGTTTAATGCGTTTTTTTATTTAAATATATATACACACAATTAATAATTTTACAACATGGAATATATACTTATTGCCATAGTCGCGCTTGTTGTTGGAGCTTTAGGCAGTTACTTACTGCTTGGGGTCTTTAATAAAAGAGCCCGGCGTGAAATGGAAGCAGAAGCAGAATTGCTGAAGAAAAATAAAATGATTGAAGCTAAAGAACGCTTTATAGCTCTGAAAGCAGAACATGAACAACAGGTTCAGCAACGAAATGCAAAAGTTCAGGCTGCCGAGGTTAAAATTCAACAGAGAGAAATGCAAATTAATCAGCGTCAGAGTGAATTGCAGCGAAAAATGAACGAAACCGAAGCACAAAAGGAAAGCCTCGAACAACAACTTACAGCTCTTGAAAACAAAAAGCGCGAGACCGAACATCTGAATCGTCAGGCACAAGAACAGCTTGAAACCATTTCGGGGCTTTCGGCAGAACAGGCAAAAGAACGGCTCGTCGAATCGCTGAAAGAAGAGGCAAAAACCAATGCTTTGTCCTATATAAACGATATCATGGATGAAGCTAAAATGACCGCAAATAAAGAAGCTAAAAAGGTGGTTATTCAAACTATTCAGCGGGTAGCAACTGAAACGGCAATTGAAAACTCGGTAACCGTATTCCATATCGATTCCGACGAAGTGAAAGGTCGAATAATTGGTCGTGAAGGCAGGAATATTCGTGCGCTCGAAGCAGCTACAGGTGTCGAAATTATAGTTGACGATACTCCCGAAGCAATTGTACTTTCGGCATTTGATCCGGTTCGCCGCGAAATTGCACGCCTGTCGCTACATCAACTTGTAACTGACGGACGTATTCACCCGGCCCGAATAGAAGAGGTCGTTAATAAAGTTCGCAAACAGGTCGAAGAAGAAATCATAGAAACCGGCAAACGTACTACTATCGACTTAGGTATTCACGGACTGCATCCGGAGCTTATCCGTATGGTTGGAAAAATGAAATATCGCTCGTCATATGGTCAGAATTTGTTGCAACACTCGCGCGAAGTTGCCAATCTTTGTGCAACAATGGCTTCCGAACTGGGATTAAATCCGAAGAAAGCCAAACGTGCCGGACTGCTCCATGATATTGGGAAAGTGCCTGACGATGAGCCCGAATTGCCACATGCCATACTGGGTATGAAACTGGCAGAAAAATTTAAGGAAAAACCCGAAATTTTCAACGCCATCGGAGCTCATCACGATGAAGTGGAAATGGAAACGATGCTTGCGCCCATTGTACAGGTGTGTGATGCAATATCGGGTGCACGTCCGGGTGCAAGGCGCGAAATAGTAGAGGCATACATTAAACGCCTCAATGACTTGGAAAATCTGGCTTTATCTTACCCGGGTGTAATTAAAACCTATGCCATTCAGGCCGGACGTGAATTACGCGTGATTGTAGGCGCAGATAAACTTGACGATAAAGAAACAGAACTTCTGTCATTTGATATTGCTAAGAAGATTCAGGACGAGATGACATATCCCGGACAGGTAAAAATTACCGTTATCCGTGAAACGCGTGCCGTAAGTTATGCAAAATAACTGTAGACTTTATCTGCACATTTTAAGGGTATTGCATATTTATTATTTAAGCGCTGAACATATTTTTTAAAAGATTGTTATAATCTTTGAAGTTTTGGCACGGGAATTGTTAAATTTGTAACGGACAAAAAAAGAGTTTTTTGGGGCTGCTTGGTTTTGACAGCAGGCAGAAAAGATATGTAAGCATGTCGAGCGTCGGAATGCCGGCTCGTTAATCCCGGATTTCAAAATTATAACTGGCGAAAATAACTACGCTCTTGCTGCTTAATCGAATAAAGTAGATCAGGCTTAATCCAGGCACAAGGTGCCAGGACGGGACATCTCTCAAATGCCGTCGCTCCGAGGCGATTTGATACAGAGGTGCAGCTAAATCGGGGATAGTCGCCCTTAGCCTTGTAAGGACGATGAAATAACAAAGGATAAGATAATGGTTGGTGGCTTCGGTCTTGCCATTATACGAAAACCAAAGCGAAGATAAGCATGTAGAAAGCATATATTTTCCTTGTTTGGACGAGGGTTCGACTCCCTCCAGCTCCACTTTTACTTTTTGAATTTAATAAACACGAAAGAAGTTTGTTTTTTTGATGAAATGATACCTGAAAAAGTATCAGTTTAGTTAAATCTAAACAAGTATTATATTTTAAAATAAAATTTTTAGTCAGAAAAGCACTTTAGTTAAAAATTAAATGTATTTTTGTAAATTATAAATAATGAACATAAGTAAAAATTTATTTTAACTGCTAATAAAAAACAAAAAAGATGAAAAAACTATTCTTAATCGTAATGATAATAGCAAGTGCTATTACGTACACATCTGCTCAAACAGCACCTGCTACTGATGCTGCTCATTGGTCATTTGCACTTAAAGGAGGCCTTGATTATTTCAATATTCATCCGGTTGGTGATGATATCGTTGACAATGGCAGCTGGGGTGCAGGTGCAGCAATCGAATACACTATTAACCCTATCGTTGGAGTAGGACTTAATCTGGATTATTTAAACTTCAATCGTTCAACCATCAAAGGAAAAACTATCGATCCAAGTTTCTTTACTTCAGTGAATCTTTCCAATCTGTTGTTTCCAAAACGTAATAGCGCAAAACTGAACTTCTACGCAAATTTCGGTGGTGGTGTTGCTATTCCTTCATATTCTGATGAAGTATTACCAACAGGTACCTATAGAAGAGGTATATCCATGATGCCTTATAAAACCAATGCATTGGCTTATACCGGAGCTGCAATGGAATACAATGTAAGCAAACTTATCGGTATCGGACTTGAATATACTTATCGTGGTTACATTGCTCCTGATAACGCATATGTAGAATACAACGATGCTAACACTTTGATGGCTACATTACGCTTCAAACTTGGAACCGGAAGCAAAACTCATGTTCGCGACATGACTACACTTGAATATTATCCTGCTCCTGCTCCTGTAATCAAACAAGTAGAAAATCCTTACGATGACTCAGCTCTCAAAAGCCGTCTGGATGGACTTGATAAAGCCGGCATGGATACTCAGAACCGTCTGAAAGCTCTTGAAGATGACGTTAAAGGTCTTAAAGATCAGGCTGAAGGAGCAAAAGTAAGTGCATCTTTCCAGAATATTGAATTTGATTTTAACTCAGATAAAATTACCAAAGCTTCTTATCCTACATTGGATCAGGTAGCTTCTATTCTCAAAGCTAATCCTACATGGGGAAAATGCAGCTGCAGTAAAAGCTTATCTCGCAGGTAAGGGACTTTCTGAAGCAGCTATGTCAACTGCAGGTTACGGTGAAAGCAAACCTGTTGCTGACAATGCAACTGCAGCCGGTCGTCAGAACAACCGTCGCGTAGAATTCGAAATTTCTAAATAAGAAAACTCAGTCTATAAGAATGAGGATATGCCATTGGCATATCCTCATTTGCTTTTAAAAGAAATATGTACTAACCGAAATCTCTGAAATATTAATAAAAAAGTCAGACAGGTAATCAATAATTGCAATTAATGAAGAATATATACGTTAAATTATGGAGCTATGGCATGGAAATTGCCCTTTACAGAAGTAGATTTTAAAAAATGAAGTGAAATAGTAAAACATAATTTTTAAATTTAAACTATATCAGAAAAAATGAAAGCAATTAAATTATCACTCGTAGCATTAGCTGCTTTTTTTGTAATGGGTGCAAACGCACAAGTAGGTCTGCAAGCAGGCTACAGTAATTCTAAAGAAACAGGTAACGGATTATCGCTAAATGGTTTTCATGTCGGACCTGCAGCTGAAATAACCGTTCAGGGACCAATCAGTCTCCAATATGCATTGTTGTATAATTATCTGACAAGAACTGATGAAGCCAGTATCCTGGGTCAAACCGTAAAAACAACCACTACAGCTCATATGCTGGATTTGCCTGTAAGAATTGCAGCCAATTTCCCGACGAACAACGGATTGGGCGTATTTATCTTTGCCGGGCCGAACTTTAACTACGCATTATCACAAAAAACAAAGGCATCCACTTCCGGAATTCTGGAAGGTTCATATGATACAGATAATATTTATACATTGGAAATGACCAACGGTAAGAAAATGTATTCACCTTTTGATTTACAATTAGGTGTAGGTGGTGGAATTAAATATAAATCAATTTCGCTGAGTGCAAGTTACGACTGGGGTATGTTAGACCGCGATAACACCGACAACGGGGTTTGGAAAAACAATGACCTGAAAATCTCATTAGGATACAATTTCTAAAACATATAAAAATTATAATTGAACAGTCAGTCAGCAAACTGGCTGTTTTTTTTATTTAAAACAAATCTCATTCTGTTTGAGGAATAAATCGGAATAATATTTTTCAAAGCACAAAGGTTTGTTTATCTTTGCATTTACATTTTTAACACATACAACATGAAGAAAAACGGATTTATTCTGATAGCACTAATAGCCCTGATTTGTCAGCCGGCTTTTACCCAAAAGAAAATTGATATCGG
>JAFNAU010000162.1 GCA_017860335.1 Bacteroidota bacterium | reverse complement strand
TTTGTACTGGTTACCGGCGATATTACCGAGACTGGCGATCGTGCATCGCTGCAAATGG
This sequence comes from Bacteroidota bacterium, assembly GCA_017860335.1. Lineage (GTDB taxonomy): Bacteria > Bacteroidota > Bacteroidia > Bacteroidales > Paludibacteraceae > UPXZ01. The sequence continues at coordinate 5,418 of JAFNAU010000162.1, read as the reverse complement.
CAAAATCCATTCTCGACAAACTGAATGTGAAATATTACATCACTTCCGGCAATCACGAGACCAAATGGAGCGCATCCGGATGTACGGCTTTCGGTGAGATTTTCGGCAGTGACCGTTTTGCCTTTGAGTATAAAGTGCCGTGAGATCATACAATATCCGGGCTGTTTTAGGCGGACATTATCACCGCAACGCCGTTTTTGCCTACGATGGAATTCCCGGGCTGATCAACCGCTCTAACCTTCGTGCAAAAGCTGATGTGGGTGGTTACTCAATATACGCGGTAACGCCCGACAGCCTGATTGCCAGCGAACAAACCATAGGCGGTGAGCCAAAACGCTGGGTTGCACTATCAATGACAGATAAGTACTACGATGAGCAAGGCAGCAAAACGAAATATCCCGATTTTTCGGTCAATCAGACTTATCAGCAAGTAAGTGAAAAATGGCTGGTAAAAACAGGAATTGGCATTTTCAGTTCGCCCGTAATATGGAAAAACAAGGTGTACGTGGGTGATGATTTCGGAAACCTGACCTGCTACCTGCTGAAAACAGGGGAAAAGAAGTGGAATTATTCATCCAAAAACCGGATTGCAGGTACTCCGGCTGTTGCTGACGGAATAGTTGTTTTTGGTTCTGCGGACAAAAATATTTATGGATTAAATGCTAATAACGGCAACCTTATTTGGAAAGTTCCGACTAGTCAACCTGTTCTGGGAACTGTAAATATTGAAAATGGAATAGCTTATATTGGTGCAAGCGACAGTATTTTTCGGGCGATAAACATAAAAACAGGAAATTTAATGTGGCAATACAACGGTGTCAGGGGTTATGTGGAAACAAAACCGCTGATCGTCGGCAACAAGGTAATTTTCGGTGCCTGGGATACTTTTTTGTATGACTTGGACAAGAATAACGGAAACTTGCTTTGGAAATGGACAAACGGAATAAAGGGTACACATTATTCACCAGCTGCTGTATGGCCTGTTTCATCCAATGGAAAAGTATTTGTGGTTGATCCGGAACGAGCCATGACTGCCGTTGACCTGGAAACCGGCAAAACTATCTGGCGCACCAAAATATCCATGGTGCGTGAAAGCATAGGCATTTCCAAAGACGGAAACCGCATCTATGCCAAAACGATGCAGGATAGTGTTGTTTGCTATTCTGCACAGGAAAATCAGCCGAAAGAGCTTTGGGCGGCGAACGTAGCTTTTGGCTATGAACACAATCCTTCCATGCTTATCGAAAAAGATGGAATTGTTTTTGGAAGTACAAAGAACGGACTTATCTTTGTAGTGGATGCACTAACCGGTAAGGTTTTATGGAAACACAAAATTGGAAATTCATTAATAAATACCGTTTTGCCTTTAGGCAGTAAAAAACTCTTGTTTACCGCTGCAAGCGGAGAAACTGGACTTATCATCTGGAAATAATAAACTCAAAAAATAGAATTACATTTATGAAAACAACGATCAATTGCTTTATACCTTTCAAAAGCAAATCGCAGGCAGAACAAACCGTAAAAGGTTTGATGGAAACAGGTTTAGTGAACAAAATTTATCTGCTGGCCACTGATGATGTAACAAATAAAATTGACGAATTTGAAATTATTACAGTTCCATCGCTGTTTTCAAGCGTCACCATGAAAGAAATAGCCAAACGTGCCGATGCTGATTTCACGCTGTTTTACACCAAATATACTACGCTGGAAACGGGTATGTTTGCACTTGAACGTATGATACACATCATGAACGACAGTTCGGCAGGAATGTCTTATGCCGATCATTACCAGATTGTTGGTGATGTTAAAACCAATGCTCCGGTTATCGACTATCAGCTTGGCAGTTTGAGAGATGATTTTGATTTTGGATCCGTGTTGTTGTTTAAGTCAGCATATTTCACAGAAACTGCATCCCGCCTGAAAACCGATTATGAGTTTGCCGGATGGTATGATTTCCGTTTGAAATTCTCTCAAAAATACGCTCTCGTTCATATCAACGAAGCTCTGTATTCCGAAGTGGAACAGGACACCCGAAAAAGCGGTGAAAAACTTTTTGATTATGTGAATCCGAAAAACCGCGGTTTACAGATTGAAATGGAACAGGCATGTACCGAACACCTGAAAGAAATTGGCGGCTATCTGGCTCCCAAATTCGAAAATATTGAATTCAACGCCGGAAACTTTGAATTTGAAGCATCAGTTGTCATACCGGTGAGAAACCGCGTACGTACCATCAAAGATGCAATTGCCTCGGTACTTAGTCAAAAGACAGATTTTAAATTCAATCTTATCGTCGTAGATAATCATTCCAACGACGGAACGACCGAAGCTATACGTGAATTCTCATCCGATAGCCGTCTTATACATGTTATTCCTGAACGACAGGATTTGTTGATTGGCGGTTGCTGGAACCTCGCTACTCATCATGAAAAGTGTGGTAAATTTACAGTTCAACTCGATAGCGATGATGTGTACAAAGACGAAAATACGCTCCAAACAATTGTAAATGCATTCTACGAACAGAATTGCGCGATGGTGGTCGGAACCTATATGATTACCGACTTTGAAATGAATACAATTCCGCCGGGAGTGATTGATCACAAGGAATGGACACCTGAAAACGGACGCAACAATGCACTGAGAATTAATGGATTGGGAGCTCCGCGTGCATTCTACACTCCTGTTTTACGCGAAGTGAAAGTTCCGAATACCATTTATGGCGAAGATTACGCGCTTGGACTTAATTTCTCCCGCAAATATCAGATCGGACGTATTTATGACGTTCTTTATCTCTGCCGCCGCTGGGAAGGAAATTCAGATGCAGCGCTGGATATTGTGAAAACAAATGCCAATAATTTATATAAAGACAGAATAAGAACCTGGGAATTACAGGCTCGTATTGCATTATTGAAAAAATAAAAATCTCAATACTGCTGAAAATAAATTCAGTCCGGAGATGAATAATTGCAGGATATTCTGCAATTATTCATCTCCAATTACAAATAACGAAAAGGCATTGTAGCCAAAAGAATATGAAGGATCAGATCATAGAATTATTCAATCAACAATTATTGGAGTGGGATACAGCTCGAAATTTCTACGCTGCACTGAACGAGGTAAAGGTTAAGGAAACAGAAGTAAATGGCAGTAAGTACCAAATACAGTTCAATCCGGCTCGTATTGTATCATCCGGAGCAAAAGTGGATGCTAAAACCATTCAGGAACGGAAATGTTTTCTTTGCAGTGCAAATCGGCCGGCAGTACAGAAAGGCATTGATTTCAACGGACATTATACCATTTTAATTAATCCTTTTCCGATTTTCCCGAAACATTTCACCATTGTGGAAAAGGAACATACCGAACAGTTGATTTTGCCCCGTTTTGGCGATATGCTTGACCTTGCAAAGGCCATGGAAGATTATGCTATTTTTTATAACGGTCCTAAATGTGGTGCTTCTGCTCCCGATCATGCACATTTTCAGGCAGGGAATAAAGGATTTCTGCCCCTGGAAAAAGAATGGGAAAATCATGTAACAGAAAAAATCAGCGACAATCTTTTTGCGATAAATTATGGTTTTCCTGCTTTTGTTATAAAAGAAAAGATAACAAATAAAGCCGAAGCTGTTTCTCTTTTCGGGAAAACATATCAAGCGCTTCCGGTAAAAGACGATGAAACCGAACCAATGATGAACGTTGTCGCCTGGTACGAAACTTCCGCAACCGGAGGTGAAGGAACAGTTGTGGCCGTTGTCATTCCCCGTGCAAAACACCGTCCGGATTGTTATTTTGCCGAAGGTGATGAAAATATCCTGATAAGTCCGGCTGCCGTAGATTTAGGCGGTGTATTTATTACTCCACTGGAAAAAGATTTTGAAAAAATTACGGATAAAAATGTTGCTGAAATTTTAGGAGAAGTTTGTTTGGATAAAAGCGCAGCAGATAAATTAACGGCAAAATTGAAGGAATTATCATTATGAATGAACCAAAAGTAAATGTAGGCATACTGTTTTCCGCTGAAATCGGGTTTGAACTGCTAAGTCCGTACATTGTGAACGGAAAAGAAGCAAGCGGAAAACAAACGGTGAAATGTCGCGATAATAAAGTGGAATGGGACGGCGAACTTTACGATGGACTTCGTTTTGACCCGCTGAATGAAAAAATCGATAATTTTGAGCTGAAAGATGTGGTTATCGGTATCAATTTTCACTGGGAAAGGAAAGAAAACCAACGTTTTCTGGGAACGTTAAAGTTTATAGTGGAAGATGCAAAACTGACAGCAATCAACGTGATTTCGGTGGAGGATTATCTGACCAGCGTCATCTCATCAGAGATGAGTGCCACAGCTTCACTCGAACTGTTGAAAGCACATGCGGTAATATCGCGCAGCTGGCTGCTGGCTAAAAGTCTTTCTTCTCAGAAAAATGAAACTAATTCAGCAGTTCCTGTTAGCATTCAGGAATTCAAAAGTGAGGACGGGACCGACACCTACATTCGATGGTGGGATCGTGAAGATCATACCAATTTTGATGTTTGTGCCGATGACCATTGCCAGCGTTATCAAGGTACTACACGTGCCTCAACAGAGATTGTCCGACAAGCTATTCGTGCTACTTTTGGTCAGGTGCTGACTTATGACAATGAAATTTGTGATGCCCGTTTTTCCAAATGCTGCGGAGGCGTTTATGAAGAATTTCAGTATTGCTGGGACAACAAAAAATATGCTTACCTGGCAAAACAGCGGGACAGCAAAACGGAAACAGCATTGCCCGACCTGCGCATTGAAACAGAAGCAGAAAAATGGATACGCACTTCTCCGGCTGCTTTTTGCAATACAAACAATAAGAAAGTACTTTCGCAGGTACTGAATAATTACGATCAGGAAACAACCGATTTCTACCGCTGGAAAGTGGAGTATTCGCAAGAGGAACTTTCTGCCTTAATTTTGAAACGCTCGGGCGTGGATTACGGAGAAATCATTGATTTAGTGCCGATAGAAAGGGGAACTTCCGGACGATTGGTTCAGCTGAAAATCACAGGAACAAAACAAACCCGGATTATCGGCAAAGAACTTGAAATCAGACGTACTTTATCCGAAAGCCATTTATACAGCTCTGCCTTTGTGGTAGATAAAGAATTTTCCAATGATAACGAAATTCCTGCAAAATTCATCCTGACCGGTTCCGGCTGGGGTCATGGCGTGGGACTTTGCCAAATCGGCGCTGCCGTGATGGGCGAAGAAGGTTATTCGTACGAAGAAATATTATTGCATTATTACATCGGAGCAAAGATTGAGAAGTGGTACAGTCCCGCTAACCTCACCGATGGAGAGGCTTAACAGCTACTGTCCAACCTTTCAAAGCGGTTCGACGGATGTAAAAACAAAACAAGAAATAAACCATTGAATAATCGAATTTAACA
>JAFNAU010000161.1 GCA_017860335.1 Bacteroidota bacterium | reverse complement strand
TAATATTTGCCCCAAACCACCTGAACGCGCTGATGGACGCGCTGGCTGTATCAACATTGGTACCACGCACCAAAGCGGTAATCTATCTGGCACGTGCCGATTTATTTGCTCAAAAGGCCATTGCCAAAATCATGCATTTTGCTAAAATAATGCCTGCATTCAGGATGCGGGATGGATTCGACAATCTGGAGAAAAACAACCGGGTTTTCTACCAGTGTGTGGACGTACTGCGATTCAGCCATTCACTCTGCATCATGCCCGAAGGTGGTCAGGGCGATGAACGCAAAATCCGTCCGCTGGTAAAAGGAATTTTCCGGGTGGCTTTTGAGGCACAGCAACAATTCGGCGAGCTGAAAAAGGTCAAGATCATTCCCGTTGGGATTAATCCGGTCGATCTTGAGAAATCGGGAAAACCGATCATTATAAATGTAGGAAAGCCTATCGAGGTTTCCGATTACATAGCTGCTTACCTGTCCAATCCGGTTGCTGCAACCAATGAAATACGAGATGAATTGAAGCAGCGTTTATCAAACCTGACACTCAATTTTGATACTAACAGATATTATAAAAGTTTTGAAACCATAAGCGAAATTGTGTCGCACAACTATATTGAGCAGGATAAAAAGACAAACGGTACGCTGGAGGGATTTAAGCTGAAACAGGAAACTGCCGGAAAACTCATTCGGATTGAAAGAGAAGACCCTGAGAAAATGAAAGAACTGGATCGGCTGGCTAAAAATTACAACAAAATAATTTCTAAACTCAATTTCAAATCAGCCATTTTCAGCCAGCAAAAAAAGTATGAACCGACCTTAGGTTTATTTTTTAGGTTGCTTGCCGGTTTACCGGTTTTTCTGTTTGGTTTTCTTACCAATTTTATACCGGCATCAACGGCCGTTTTACTCCGTAAATTATTTAAAGTTGAATATTCCGGTTTTTTCAGTTCTGTGGATTTTGCAATGAGCATAATTACGTTTCCTCTGTTTTATATCCTGCAGACTATCCTGACAGCAAATCTGTTTCACATGACGTGGTGGCTCATACTCCTGTTTTTCATATTGCAGTTTTTCACCCGTCAACCGGCTGTAAAATGGTATTCACGTACACGTAAATTTATTGCCCGCTTACGCTTCGACGGCCTGCTGGTGCAGCGGTCACACGCATCGAATCTGCTTTACAGAGCAATATCGCTACGAAACAAGATTATTTACAAATTAAATCAATCATAATCAAAACAAAAGAGAGAAAGCCGTTTGACTTTCTCTCTTTTGTTTTGATTATGTGTGTAACCAGTTTTCAGTTTGTTATTTTGTAAAATACGAAACGAGCATCCAAACATCCTTTTCCTGTTCGCTGATATATCCGCTCATTAGGGCTATAATAGCCTCATCGCTTATTTCGGAAGCCGCGGAAAGTATCTTGCATTCCAGACTGAGCAGATATTTATAGGTATTCAGTACATATTGAAGCGCTTCTTCACCATCGGTTACGATTCCTGTTTCACTGATTTTTGACGTTTTCAGATAATCGCTGAAATTATGTACCGGCACTTCACCAAGCATTAGAATTCGTTCAGCAACTTCATCCACTTTTTCGGCCGTATTGTCATACATACTTTCAAACTACTTGTGAAGTACATAGAAACTATGCTTTGATAGGTATTTTTATACGCACATCAGATTAAAGAAAAGGACTTCGGCTTCGGAAAAATCATCCTTCAATGATATGATAGACGATTTTTCAAAATCAATCGAAGGTAAATCAAGAAACCAAGGCGTTTTAAGATGTGACTGACAGAAATAATATGCAGGTATTTGTGAAAACAGCATTTTGTCCTTGCCGGCAAGGGTGATAAATTTGTCGCTCACCGACGAGCGGTCAATCGCCTTTCTTCCCGAGGGTGTAAATCCCGGAAACGTAAGCATCAATTGTACCGGATGCGTGTTTTGAAGACTTAATGGTGGTTGAAAAAAAATTTTTGGAGAATTGATCGTGACTTCGAGCGGTAAAATAATCGATTTTGAAAACTGAGAATTGTCAGCATTAATTCCATACCAGAAAATAAGATACACTGTAGTGTCATGCCAGATATCAGGATTATCTGGATTGATAAGTACCAGCTCCGAATTCCGAAAATCAATTGTCTGATTAAATGGAAGTTGATCAAGTCTGTTTTCAATATCGGCAACGGAGTATTTCCTTTTCATTCCGGAATGAATATCTGACAGACAAAGCTCAAGTCTGTCTGACGACAGCGGAAATACCGTTTTTCCGGATGAAGTTCGGGGCACATTGTTTGCATTGCAATAGCTTACAGAAATAATCTGCTTACCCTCAAACGCCGACATCGCGGGTAAGCGATAAGACGTCTGACCTCGCTGAAGGGTGATCTCGACCCCAATGGCACCACTCACTAATCCTGTCATGGGAGATAACTTAAAGTAATACTGAATGATTCGCGCGAAAAACTCCGGTGAAGGTAACAGGTTTTTTTCAAATCTATCTTCATCGGCGCTATCTGAAAACCCTTTGAAGATTTTATTGCGAAAAAATGAGCCGGAACATTTTCAAGCCGGTTGTTTTGACCGTGCAAATCAAAATAACCGTTACATTGGTTTGACACGTTGATACCAGTTATAGTTTTATCGGTTAGTTCCGGGAAAAAAGTGTCCAGATAAAAGTCCTGAATATCATTGTCAGGGGTCAGATTTACAGTTTTTTCTGCCACTACATTGCCTGATAAAACCATTGATGCGACATTTTCAAACGCTATGTACATCAGCAGATTCAAAGTCGATGCTTTGTCGGGGATTATTGTTTTCAAAAAACTTTGTTTCCAGTCAATCTTTCGGTTGATACGCCAGGAGACAAAATGATCCATTTCGGAGTAAATTGTAAAGTTACCGGAAGAATAATCCCTGACAAACTGTTCGTTGTCCGAATCGGTCAAATTCAGATAAATAGCACAGGGACCTGTTTCGGCCAAAGCAGACACCTGCTTTCCACTTACAGGTGAAAACAACATGACATCTTCGGTGGATGAGAACAAATATACCGATTGTATAAGTCTGTCGTTCAAATTGACATGTCCCAATGAAATGATATTAGTTCCTGTCGGAACAGTAATCTCAAAACAAGCTATGTTTTGCAATTCATGAGGCATAATCATTTTTTCAGGTATTGCTGTATTAGTCCGAATGTTACGGCTTTTATCCTGCCCAGCCTTCCCTGTCGAGATTCCGATAGTTAATGGCTTCGGCGATGTGCTGAGCCTGAACATTTTCCGAATTGTCCAGATCGGCAATCGTTCTGGAAACTTTCAGAATGCGGTCATAGGCACGGGCTGAGAGGTTGAGGCGCAGCATGGCATTTTTCAGCAATGCGTTGCCTTCAGTATCGGGAGTGGCGTAGGTACGCAACTGTTTTGACGACATTTGAGCATTACAGTACACCCCATCCACATCGTGGAAACGCAGTTCCTGTATCTGACGGGCTTTGATAACCCGGTCGCGTACTTGCTGACTGGTTTCGGACTCTTTCATTTCTGAGAGTTTTTCGAAAGGTACCGGTACTATTTCAATATGAATATCAATGCGGTCGAGCAACGGACCTGAAATTCTGCTCATGTACTTTTGCACCACTCCCGGTGCGCAGACACATTCGCGGGTAGGATGATTGTAATAGCCGCACGGACACGGATTCATGGATGCAATTAACATAAAACTGGCAGGATACTCGATAGCAAACTTTGCCCGCGAGATACATATTTTTCGGTCTTCCAGTGGTTGCCGCATCACTTCGAGTACTGTTCTTTTAAATTCCGGAAGTTCATCCAGAAAAAGTACGCCATTATGTGCCAGCGATATTTCTCCGGGCTGCGGAAAAGTTCCTCCGCCTACCAGTGCCACATCGGAAATGGTATGATGAGGACTCCGGAAGGGTCGTTGTGTAATGAGTGATGTATTGCTGTCGATATTGCCGGCCACAGAGTGAATTTTCGTGGTTTCGAGCGATTCGTGCAGGGTGAGTGGTGGCAAGATGGTTGGAATTCGTTTCGCCAGCATGGATTTACCGGCACCCGGAGGGCCTACCATGATGATGTTGTGTCCACCTGCTGCAGCCACTTCTAGGGCTCTTTTTACATTGTCCTGCCCTTTTACATCATTGAAATCAATCTCTGAGAGATTAAGATTCTGATAAAATTCTTCGCGTGTATTTACAACAGTTGGTTCGAGGGCGGAACTGCCCTTGAAAAAATCAATTACTTCCGTTATATTTTCAACTCCGTAAACGTCGAGATTATTTACAACAGCAGCTTCGCGTGCATTTTGTTTAGGCAGTATAAATCCCTTGAATTTCTCTTCACGTGCTTTGATAGCGATAGGAAGTACTCCTTTGATGGGTTGCAGACTTCCGTCAAGCGAAAGTTCACCCATAATGATATATTTGTCAAGCTCTTCGCATGGAATTTTTCCGTCACCGGCAAGAATACCGATAGCCAGCGGAAGGTCATACGCCGAACCTTCCTTGCGGATATCAGCCGGAGCCATATTGACAATTACCTGTTTGTGAGGCATTTTTTGACCGGTAAAATCAAGTGCAGAGGCAATCCTTTCATGACTCTCACGAACGGCGTTATCCGGCAAACCGACGAGCATAAAACGTATTCCTTGTCCAACATTGACTTCGATAGTTACAACGGTGGCATTTATACCCTGAACAGCTGCGCCAAATGTTTTAACAAGCATATCTGTTAATCGTAAATAAAATTAATGTTCTATTCTAATTTTGATGGTCTTACAAAGATAAGAAATTGTTCTGTAATACAAATTAAAAGCCAACATTGAAAGAATAGGAATAGAGACATTTTCACCAATTATATATCAAGGTCATTTTTCATTTATTTTTTTGTAGTTTTGCAATAAACAAATACTGTATTTATGAAAACTCTCGGGAATATTCTTTGGCTCGTTTTTGGCGGATTTATTTCGGCTACTCAATACGTGATATCCAGTGTGGGAATGATGGTTACTATTATCGGCATACCATTCGGATTGCAAACGCTGAAATTGGCAGCACTAATGCTATGGCCCTTTGGCGCGAAAATCACCGATAAACCCAACAAATCGGGCTGCCTTTCATTCGCTATGAATGTAATATGGTTCTTTATCGGAAGTATATGGATAAGCCTGACGCACGTGTTGCTCGGAATTGTATTTGCAATTACAATTGTGGGACTTCCATTTGCCAAACAACATTTTAAATTTGCAAAATTAGCTTTTGCTCCTTTTGGAAAAAACATT
>JAFNAU010000160.1 GCA_017860335.1 Bacteroidota bacterium | reverse complement strand
TTTGCAAATCAGAGTATCCCTTGTACTGAAATCAAAGGTTTATCTGCTTTTTTGTTATGGAGATTAACTTTTTATTTGTTCGATATTAACACATTTCGGCACGGTTTATGAAATAAAAGTAGTGTTCAATTCAATTTTTTTTTGTTTTATTTTTAATCACTTACTTTATCGGAATGAAAGAAACGAAAATTGTTTACGATGCCGTACCGGATAATCGGGCAAATACGAAGCAGGGAGAAAATCAAGTGAAATTACCAAAACTTTCGTTTTGTATTTTGATGGATCTTGCCGGACTTGCCACCTATGCATTGCCCGGTCTGGGTGAGTGGGGCGATATGCTCTGGGCTCCTATATCTGGTATGATTTTTATGAAAACATTTGGAGGATTAACCGGTATGATCGGAGGGATTGCCAACATGGCGGAGGAACTAATTCCCTTTACCGACTTTATACCAACTTTTACCATCGGCTATTTTTACACAAAATACCAAACGAGTAAAGCAAATAAGCACAAACATTAATATCTGATTTTCCATTATACAAATGGTTCACAGAATATTATTCGTGTGAACCATTTGTTTTTATAATTTCTGCATAAACTTTACTTTGTTTCAATGGGTTTTTGCAATCTCAGAATTTCGGGATTCTCATTAATCATTTCGACTGTAGCTTTATAACCATAGTGATAAATGGTCTGAAAATTTTCGAAGCTGAATTCATGAAATTTTTCTATAGCTTTCGGCTCTATCAGGAAGTCGCACATCTCACGTCCGGGAATTGAATTGTTGTGAATGCCTACCCTCAGTGATGTTACCAGGGTATCGCGCGATTTCTGATTTTTTTTTGTCGAAGAATGAGGAACTACATCAGATCCAATCACCACCGAACATTTATCGCGAAGTGGCTGAGCAGGCATATTGTTCAGCAAACCACCATCAACATAAATCATGTCGTTGATTTTCAGACCATTGAAAATGCCTGGAATACTGCACGATGCGCTGACCCAGATGTCAAGCTTATTACTTCGGTCAACAATTTCATATTTTCCGGTAGTCAGATTCGAAACACAAACGTGCATGGGTATTTCCAGTTTCTCAAAGCTGTTGTTTGGAATCAGATCATTCATAAGTGAAATGATAGCTGCCTGACTTGTAAGACCTGATTTCCAGAATGCAGGCTGAAAAGTCATAAGTTTAGTAATCTTATAAAGTCTGCCATCATCAATAAGCTTTAGCATCTGCGAAGGCGTATAACCTGCAGCATAAAGTGCACCGATTATACTTCCCATGCTCGTTCCTGAAATCATGTTTGGTATTATGCGGTAGTCTTCAAGCGCCTGCAACACACCGATGTGTGCAAATCCAAGTGCACCGCCTCCGCTCAGACATAATCCTATTGTTTCGGTGCTGTTTACTGACTGAGAATTGTTAAATTGATTTAAAAAAGATTTCATTGTGTTGTTGTTGTTTAAGTCTGCAAAGATAATCCAAAGATATTTCATTTAATGTTAAGGGAAACAAAAAAAAACTCAAATAAAGGCTGGTGAAGATATTTTAAGGTATTTTTGTATGAAAATAAAATGCAATTATTTCAATCCGCATTTTATGGTTTCGAATTGATAAGAACTTTCAATTCCCGATTAAAATATAAAAATGAAAATATGAAGCGTAACCTTTTTTTTCTATTGCTATTTGCATGCATACAATTTACTCAGGCTGATCTGCTCACAGATATCACTGATGGTAAATTCAGACCAAAATCCTATGTCGATATGTATTCTCTGAATGACGGAGAGCATTATACGGTAATGAAGGATAATAAATTGATAATCAAATATAATTATAAAACAGGTAAATCGGTTGATACAATTCTGGATCTGAATACAATAAAGAAATCACCCCTCGTTAATATTACCGGATACACATTCAGCCCCAATGAGAATAAAATTCTGGTTTATACAAGTCCCAAATATCGTTATCGACGTACCTTTACGGCCAATTACTATATCTTTGATGTGAAACGCAACGAACTGAAACCATTGTCGGAGAACGGGCCGCAGGAAGCTCCACTTTTCTCGCCGGATAGCCGGTACATTGCCTTTGCACGGGAGAATAATCTCTATCTCCATAAACTCGATTTTGGAACCGAAAGTGCTATTACCAAAGATGGAGAATTTGGTAAAATAATAAACGGAACACCCGACTGGGTTTACGAAGAAGAATTTACCGAAACACGATATTTTGTTTTCAGCCCCGACAGCAAACTGTTGGCATTCATTAAGTTTAACGAAACAGACGTTCCGACCTACAGCATGCAGCAGTACCTCAATAGTCCGGTTGTTCAGGATGAGCTTCCGCTTTATCCGACTATTCAGACCTTCAAATATCCAAATCCCGGCCAAAACATATCAAAAGCCAGCGTGTGTGTGTATGATGACTTTTACAAATCGGTCAGGACGATTAATATTGATATTAACGAAAAAGAGTTCTATATCCCACGTATCAAATGGACTGCTGACCAGGAAAAGCTGGCAATATTTGTTATGAACAGATACCAGAACCGGCTTGATTTGTATTTTGCCAATCCGAAATCGTTAATTTCTAAACTCATCCTGTCTGACGAAGACAGTCGGTACGTGGATTACGAAAATTCCGATTATGTTCAGTTTACACCCGATGGTAAGTATTTTACCTTTGTGAGTGTGTATAATATTAATGGTACGCTCAATAAACAGCTAACAAAGGGCAACTGGGATGTTACCAAAGTTTACGGATACAATGCCTTTACCCAAACTCTTTATTATCAGTCGGCCGAAACTTCACCCATACAGCGGGACATTTTTTCAGTAGATGTCAAAGGTCGGAAACTTCGCCTGACCGACGGAAAAGGGGTGCACGATGCTGTTTTTTCCAAAACATATACTTGTTTTGCCGACAATGCTTCCAATGTGAATATGCCGACTGTGAGTACCCTGTGCGACAGTAAAGGAATGAAAATCCGCATCCTGGAAGATAATGCCGCACTGGCTGCCGAATTTAAAGCGCTCAATCTGCCTGTTAAGGAGTTTTTCAGCTTTACTACTTCAGAAGGTGTGAAACTGAATGGCTGGATGCTTAAACCGGTAGACTTCTCGCCCGGTAAAAAATACCCCACACTGATGGTGCAGTATAGCGGACCTAATTCGCAACAAGTTCTCGACCATTGGAAAATTGACTGGGAATATTATCTGAGCACACAGGGTTATGTGGTGGTAAGTGTGGATGGGAGAGGAACCGGAGCTCGTGGAGCAGACTTCCGGAAATGTACCTATCAGCAACTGGGTGTACTCGAAGCTAAAGACCAGATAGAAGCTGCACGATACCTGGGCACTCTGTCGTTTGTGGATAAAGACCGGATCGGCATCTGGGGATGGAGTTTCGGAGGATATATGACCCTGCTCTCCATGAGTTCAGGCGAAAAGATTTTCAAAGCCGGAATTGCCGTAGCGCCAGTTACCGACTGGCGTCTTTACGATGCTGTTTATACCGAGCGATTTATGCGTACTCCGCAGGAAAATAACCGTGGTTACGATGCAGGTTCGGTGCTGAATAAAGCTGATAAACTGAACGGAAACCTTCTCATCGTTCATGGCACAGCTGATGACAACGTGCATTTGCCCAACACCATGATTTACCTCGACAAGCTTATGAAATCCGGGAAACATGCAGATTTACAGCTCTATACAGACAAAAATCACAGCATTTTGGGTAAGGAAACCCGCCGGCATCTGTATCAGAAGAAATTCGACTTTCTGGAAAAGAACCTGAAATAATTGTCACATGTATTGAAAAAAAATAACGCCGGATTCTCATCCTGGCGTTATTTTTTTGAGTTTATAAGGTGATTAAGTCATTTTTATATATTGGTGTCCGGTATAAATAATTCAAGCGATTATATGTTATAGAAAATCAGACTAATAAACATTATATTGGATTTAGGGATCAATTTTGGTATCGTTCCCTCTTTCCGCCTTAGAGAAAAAGCGTAAAGAAAATTGTTGTAGTGAAGCGGTTAAAAGCGTCCTTGTCTGACGATCCGCCCACTGGCGGAGAGGAGTTTGGACACTTTGAGCGAAACGCAGACAAAAAAAGTAAAAGCCTGTCCGGCTTGAGGACAATAAGATTAATTTTTTATCGGACAACAATATAAAAGAATTAAAAAATAACGCCGGATTTTCATCCCGGCGTTATTTTTTTGTTTAGAAGGTCATGAAGACCACTTTTATTGTAACCTGAACTGAATTGGTAAGGTGTATCTTACTTTCACCACTTTATCCTTGTGTTTGCCTGGAGTCCAGTTGGGCATTGTATTAATCACACGCAAAGCTTCTTTATCCAGCAATTCGTTAACGCCCCGTAATATTTTTGCATTTTTGATGCTGCCATCTGTATCCACTACATATTGAACCAGAACTTTTCCCTGAATACCTTGTTTTTGAGCATCTGCAGGATATCTGATGTTTTGAGAAAGCCAGCCAAACAGAGCTTCTTGTCCACCCTGAAAAGCAGGCAGAATATCGACCTGATCATATACCCCGTCTTTGTCCGGAGCAGCAACTGACATTGCATTAACAACAACCCCTTCTTTTTTTGTTTCAGGTTTTCCGTATCCAACAACTTCCAACTGTTCAAGAACAGCTTTATTTGCCGAAGGTGACAGTTTGAATGCCACTGGAAGAGCGAAGCGTACATTGACTGGTATCCCTTTTTGTTTTCCGGGTTCCCAACGGGGCATCAAACCTACAACCCGTATTGCTTCGGCATCCAGCATGGGTGCAACCGATCTGGCTACTTCAATATCAGTGACTTTACCGGTATCATCCACTACAAATTTCAGAATGACTTTTCCTTCGATTTTGTTTTTTACAGCTTCGGCAGGATATTTAATATTTTCAGCCATAAATTTCATTAAAGCATCTATGCCGCCGGGAAATTCGGGTGGTGTTTCTACTACTTCGAAAATCTTTTTATCCTTGTCGGTTTGCTGAGCTGTTGCTACTGCTGCAGAAGGCGTTTGCACCGGATTTACATCCTTTACACTGGCTTCAGCTAAAGATATTCTGGCAGTATTCCCAGTGTCGTTTTTTAATCCGGCCAGTATCTGCTGGAAACTACTGAGCCATACTAATGTCAGTGCAACCGGGACAATCAATGCATATTTGAGTAATCCCGTTTTTTTTGTTTTTTTAGAATTCATCATTTTGATTCTTTTTTTAATTGGTGAAACATTGAATTGATTAATCAACTTACTATCTGCAGGTTCGTAAGTCAATTTTAATAAGTGATATTGATAGTTTTTGGGTTCAAATCCTGATTTAAGCACCTGATTGTCGGCCAGGAATTCCAGATTATGTCTGATTTCACGCTCCATAAGCCAGGCGGCAGGATTAAACCAGCATAAAATTGTTTGTATCTGTCCGATAAAAACATCCACACTATGCCATTGACGCGCATGGGTTTGTTCGTGAGCAAGTATTTCGGCTGTTTCGCTATGGGTATGCAGTAACGGATTTATAAAAATCCATTTGAAAAAAGAAAATGGAGTTATTTTTTCATCCATCCTGATAACCGGAATTCCCTGAAGTTCAGTTTTATAACCTTTTAATCGTCGTTTAAAAATGGATATAAGCTGTACGCAAATGCGCAATAACATAGAAATTACAATCAGACCAAACACCCCCCAGAGTACATTTTCGAGAGTAAACAGACCGGAACTAGCGATACCTTCAGGTGTAATAATAAATTCATCCAGCTGAATGGAAGCGATGGCAGTCATTACGGGCTCTTGTTTTTTTATCCATCCTTCCACAGAAATGAGCGGATAGATAAATGAGAACAGCACACTTACCAGGAGATATATCCGGCGTATCATCCAAAACGTATCCCGTTGAAAAAGCAATTTGTAACACAGGTAGAAAAGGATTAAAGATCCGTTTACCTTGATCATATAGATTAACAAATTTTCCATAGCCGATTTCCTTTTTTTTGTTCCAAATGACACAATGGTCATATTTGGAGGATTTGCTGAGTAAAATTAATTTTATGAAGTCAGAATAATAACCAGAATTCCAATACGGATTAAATAATAGTGAGTTCTCAATTTTCCTATACTTTGGATGACTGAGGAGTTTTTTCAATCAATTTGATTATTTCCTGAAGTTCTTCTGCTGAAATCTTTTTTTCAGCGGCAAAGTAACTAACTAAATCCTTGTATGAATTCTCGAAGTAATTTTTCACTACGTTCGACAGGAATTTCTTTTTGTAATCCTCTTCCTTGATTAAAGCCTTATATTCATATGTGTTACCATATCGTTTGGAGGTGACATACCCTTTGCGTTCCAGATTTTTCACTACAGATGCAATGGTGGTATAGGGCGGACGCGGTTTCTCCATTTTCTCCAGAAAATCTTTTATAAAACCCGGTTCGTTTTGCCAGATGATCAACATGAGTTCTTCTTCCTGATGTGTTAGCTTTTCCATAAATATATTTTTTTACGATCTGATAAATATGCGAGATTTCAATCTATTACGAAAACATCGCAAAGCTACGAAAAGTTCGTAGAAAAAGAAATATTTATCTTATAATTAACTACATTTAACGTTGATAGCCTCGTGAGATTATCCTATTTTCATGTTGTTACATCCTGTTTGATTGTTTAACTGTCTGAAATTTAGACTAATGGAAGGGTGATGTTGCTGGTTACCGACCATAAAAAATCCTGCAACAGGATTATTGAAAAATAACCTGTTTCAGGATAAAATGCATTACATCTTTATTTGAATTTATTGGTGTCCGGTATAAATAATTAGATTTATTAAGCTCCGTAGATATAGGTACGGCATTATGTTTTCCACTAAAATATTATTGCAACGAACGGAGTAAGTTTATTTTTGTATGCATTTTTTATTCATGGATCTTTTTAAGTTTAAAAAGGGTACTTTTTTTTAAAAATCTGACGTGTTGCAAATTTAAAAAGGCAGTTGAAACTTGTTTACTCGATAATTTTAAATTTAAAAAAGCACGTGCAACAAGAAATTTGCCATTTTTAAAAATTGATTTAACCGATGCAACAAGAATTTGGTGTTTTTTAAATTTGATTATCTTGGTGAAACAAAATATTTATGCAATTTCAACTTTAAAGTGACCCCAAAAACAAGTTTTAGGTCTCATTTCAATTTTAAAACGAGGTAAATTTTTAAAAATTATCGAGCGAATCAATTTTAAAAAATGTCCGTCAACAAGAATCGTGTCCCGTTTTAAAATTGATTCTCTCGATAAACTGAATATATATACAATTTTATCAGGGTGCTTTTTTAATGTAAATTTCTGCGCTTTACCCGATAAGTTGTGTAACAGATCGAATTCAACACATTTTGTCATTTGCGATAAAAAATATTGAAAAAACTTGTTAAGTAAAATAAACTTTAATAAATTTACGGCTGAATTTATCTGTTAATAAACCTGACATGAACTGTCATGAATATGAAAGCAACCAAAGTGACACACCGGAATGAAACCCGGATTCGGGTTGATTTTGAAAGGGATGCCGAAACAGTAAACCTTTTCCGTCAACTCCCGGATGCCCGCTGGAGTCGAACTATGAGAGCATGGCATGTGCCTTATACAAAAGAAGTGTTTGCACAATTGAAAGCACTATTTCCGGAAATAGAATATCCGGCAAAACAATCCGCGGAAAATAATGCAGAGACGATAAAAATGGAAGATGCAACCGATCCGAATTCAGAAAAGCCTTTTTTCAAGAAGAACCAGATATTAGGGCAATCATGCATCATAAGTAAACCCGATATCAGCATAGAAATTTATCCGAAAGCGATTTTGATAAAAACGCCTAAGAATGAAGCCGATATTCAGTTTTTACGCACGTTTAAATATGCGCGATGGATAAATGATTTATTTTGCTGGAAAATTCCGAATTACAACCGCAATGCAGAGCTTATCAAAAACTATTTCGACAGCAGAAATCCGGTAATTACCGAGCATAAGCACGAACAGATACAGCCATTTAAGCAACCTAATCAAACAAACTCTCGACCCGCTTTTACCAAAAACGATGTGTTGGTGGTAAACTCGGCGGGACGAATACTGCGCATCTATTTCTGCTTCAACCCCGAGATTCAGCAACAGGTAAAACGCATTCCCATGTGCACGTGGAATGCTTCGGAAAAATGCTGGGAAATTCCTTTTTCCGAACGATTTATAGCCGAAATAGAATCAATTGCTCAAAATAGTAGTATGAATTTTCTGTATTACGAAACTGAAAAACCAAAAGTAAAACCCCGTAAATCGAAGTTTGACATCCAAAACTACCGCGAATGCCCCGTGGAATACAAGAATAAACTGGTAGAGTTGCGATACAGTAAAAACACGTATGCCGTTTATACCGATATGTTCGAAGAATTTATCAACTATTATGAAAATTATGCACTCGAAGATATTACCGAAGGGATGATAAATGATTTTCAACGCTATTTGGTCACAGAACGTAAGGTAGCCACTTCCACTCAAAATCAGGTGATAAATGCAATTAAATTTTACTATGAAAAAGTTTTAGGGGGTCACAGAAATGTATATTACATTGACAGACCCCGTGAGGAAAAATACTTACCTGAGGTATTGAGCACAGAAGAGATAACACAAATTTTAAATGCGACCGAAAATTTGAAACATAAGGCAATTTTAATGACAATATATTCGGCAGGATTACGAATAGGAGAAGCAATAAACCTGAGAATTAAAGATATTGATTCGCAACGAATGCAAATTAGAGTAGAGCAAGGAAAAGGTAAGAAAGACAGATACACATTATTGGGAAATAAAACACTGGAAGTTCTACGAAAATATGTAGCAGATTATAAGCCAAAAACATGGTTGTTTGAAGGTGCAAAAGGAGAACAGTATTCACAAAAAAGTATTCAAATGATTTTGAGAAAATCAGTGAAAACAGTTGGATTAAAAAAACAAATTACAGTACATACGTTACGCCACAGTTTTGCAACTCATTTATTGGAATCTGGAACTGACTTAAGGTATATTCAAAGTTTATTAGGTCATTCAAGTAGTAAGACAACTGAAATTTATACACATATTACTACTAAAGGTTTTAATAAAATAAAAAATCCTCTTGATGATTTAAGTATTTAATGTTTTTATTTTTTAGTATTAAATAAAACAATAACTTTGTGTAAACACTAAAATTAATAAATAAATAAAATTTAACAGTAATTTTAATAATATAACGTTATTTGGAAAGACATTTAAGGCGAATATATGGGAAACACTGTTTCTCATAGCATTCTGAGTTTCTCATACACAATCGTTAGCGGTTATAGCAAAAAAAAATAAAAAGCATTGAGTTTCGAACCTGACAGCCCAAAAAAATGAAAGACAAAATGAAAAAAACAATTTTTACGACTGCGATTTTTGTTGTTATGACTTTGACAATACAATCTGTATTTGGACAAACGAAACAATTACCTCAAGAAGTTAGAACCGATTTTTGTAAAAATGCTTATTACAATTACAAATACGGAACTGATGCTTTCAAAGTTTGGATGACAACATCTGCACGAAATATTGGATTTAATTCAATTGTTGACATTGAAATAGCTATTGAAAATATATGCAACAACAAAAAGTTGCAAGATGAATTTTTTCAGAACGTACTTCGTATTGGTGGTAGTAGAGATTTTATATTTTTGCAATTCCAGAGTATTGGAATGACTGCTGTTAATGCAAAAACACTTACAGATTATCTCATTGAAAAAGAGAATGATAAAACACAAGTCGTTACCCCAAAAAGTATTACAAATAATCCAGAAATTCAAGTTAATTCAAACTCTGTAAAGAAAGACGAAATAACTGGCTACCCGACCGAGATTTATAATCCTCAACCGTTACAAGATAATCCATCGCTTGGTATAATAAAGTGGAATGTACAAGGAATTGAAAAATTGTTGTCTACTGATGGAAGTATTAAACTTCCTATGACAATCACAAAAATAAAAGACGCATTAAAAGTTAAGCCTAAAGTGGAAACAGATGATTATTTTCCAGAATTATCTGATTACATTTTCACATTAGCAAACGGAATTGTTTTAAGTGTAAGAAATGTTCAGGAGAACAAAACAGGTTGGTTAATTATTGAAGGCGAAAATGATAAAAAAATTAGCGGACTTCCTTTTGGCTTAATTATCAACCAAAGTACAATAAAAGATGTGGAAAAACAGTTGTCAAATATCAAAACCCAGAAATTAGGCAATTACATTGAGTTTAGAAAAGGTGGAATGGATTATAGATTTGAATTTAATAAAAATAAAACTTTAGGGAAAGTTCATATTTTGTAAGTTGACATTTTACGAAGTTATACCAATTATTTCTTTAAAGCTTAACCATAGACTTATGAATATCAAGAAAGTATTAGATGAAATAAACAAGATACAACAACAAAAAATTTGTACCGTAAATGAATTTAGGAATAATTCTAAATTAGGAAAAGGTCGTGGAATATATTGGATTTGGACAAATCTGACTTTTGATGAGTTAAGAACGACAAAACAGAATCCTGATGCAAAAGAAGTTCCTATAGAAAAGCTTATTAATGAACGAGAAGAGTTGAAGTTCATTTGTAATATGAAAATTAAGGATTTTAGAGTAGTATATAATGGTATTGGGGGTTATAAAGGGAAAACTGTAACAGAAAAATATTCTTATGACCTTCGTGGACGAATAAATCAGGAATTTTATTCAAAAGACTTAAGAACAGGTACTTTAAATATAGGAAATAGAAGTAATATTGATAATTGGGCAGTTTCATATTTTGATTTTAATGAAAATGAAGAAATAATTAAGATGTTACCAGAACCAAAAGGAAATAAGAGCTATTACGAGGAATATGCCAATATGTTAGAAATAAATTGGCGCATTGAATACGGACATCCGATATTAAACCGATACTAATCTAATCATTCGGGTCAGTACGGGACACAGAAAAGAAGGAAAAGACAAAAAGGATTGCTGGTTTAAACGAAAATCACACGAAAACAAACGGAAAACAAATCAACTCGAAACAAGCTACAAACCGCTAACACACGCCTATGTTCATTGGCTGGCTGACGTGCATTCCGGCAGTTTTGCTCCCGCATTCACTTTGTCGTTCCACGACAGCGAATACTCCCGCAAATCGCCAAATGCCCATAGCCTCGGTCGTTATGGGCAGCCCTAGAAAAAAAACAAATATGACAAAAAACTCATTCTTCGCGACACTAATCTTCATTACTTGTTCCGT
>JAFNAU010000297.1 GCA_017860335.1 Bacteroidota bacterium | reverse complement strand
AATGGAGACATCGCATCGCTGATTGACAAGCGGAATAATAAAGAACTGGTGAAGAACGGACAAACATTTAGGCTGGCTCTTTTCACAAATAACGAATCATATGAATGGCCTGCATGGGAAATATCTAAAAAAACGATTGATGCCACACCAATTTCAATTACCGACAGCGTTTCTGTCTCTATTGCCGAAAACGGTCCTGCCTGCGCTTCCTTGTGTGTTAAACGCAGCTATGGTGGCTCGAAGTTCACGCAGTATATCCGCCTGACCGATGGAGCTGCCGATGACCGAGTTGATATTGTGAACGAAATTGACTGGGGAACAACAGATGCCCTTCTAAAAGCAGAATTTCCGATGTCGGTTAGTAATCCAAAAGCTACTTATGATTTAGGACTTGGCTTTATCAAAAGAGGAAATAATGAGAATAATGCTTATGAAACTTATGCTCAACAATGGGCAGATATTACAGACGACAACGGATATGGCATATCAATTATGAATGATTGCAAATATGGGTGGGATAAACCAAGTGACAATACATTGCGTCTCACGTTGTTGCATACTCCAAAAACAAGTGACAGATATACCTACCAATCCCGTCAGGATTTTGGACATCACACGTTTACATATTCTATTGTAGGACATGAAAATCAACTTCAAGAGGCTTCTATCCCTTCAAAATCAGAAGAACTGAACAACCCGCTGATGGCGTTTGAAACTCCCCGTCATAAAGGAATATTGGGTCGTGAGTTTTCGTTTGTAAAACTCAGCACTTCGCAAGTGGCTTTAAAAACCCTGAAGAAAGCACAGAACGATGATAGTTACATTCTGCGGTTCTATGAAACCCAGGGAAAAGAAGCCAAAAATGTTACCGTTGAATTTCCATCCGCGATTGTTTCGGCAGTAGAAACAAATGGAGTGGAACATGAGATTGGAAAAGCTACTTTTAGTGGAAATAAGTTGACTTTCTCAACAACAGCATTCTCTCCAAAAACATTTGCAGTAAAGTTAAAAGGGAATACAGTGAAGTCGCAGCCAATTCACAATACACCTGTTGAATTGCCTTATACCGATAATGCCTTTACCTACGACGCTTTCAACGAAGCGGGAGAGTTTGATAAAGATGGTTGCTCCTATGCAGCAGAGCTTATCGGCAAAGAGATTGTGAGTCAGGGAATTCCTTTCAGAATTGGAGAAATGGAAACTAAGAATGTTGTGAAATGCAAGAATAATATCATTGACATTCCTAATGACCTGAAATATAACAAAGTATATCTGTTGGCAGCCTCAACGGATGGTGATATTAAGGCTGATTTCAAATTCGGTAATACAGTTATCAAATGCGATATCCCTTATTACAGCGGTTTTTATGGCCAATGGGGACAAACCGGTTGTACAAAATCATTTGTTAAGAATGTGCCGTTAGCATATATTGGTAGTCATCGTCATAGTTCAAAGTTTCACATACATGTATCGTATTTGCCTTGAAATACCCGAAGGAGCTACACAGTTGCAACTTCCGGATGATAACCGGGTAGCTGTTTTTGCCGTCACTTTTTCCGACAATTATACCGATGATGTGAAAGCTGTTTCACCATTAATGTCAACCATACAGTGATAAATGATTTCAGTGGCTGATTCAACAGAGATATTGAATCAGTCATTGGAATGATTTCATTCATACAAATCCTATGAAGAAACAGATTTTGTCATTCATATTTCTCGTAACTATTGTGTCAACATCAGTATATGGAGTTTCTTCAAAGAAATACCAGCCCGTATTTCCTTTGGGTGAATTTTCACGTCCTTCGGGTATAAACCCCATTCTCTCTTTCGATCCTACTTCTGTTTTTTTCCGTCCGATGAAGAATGCCCTCATACGCAGGGAAGAAAGCGATGCTTTCAACCCTGGTGCAGTAGTAAAAAATGGCAAAGTATACATTTTTTATCGTACCGAAGACAATCCGGCTGTAGGACTTGGTAAAAGGACGTCAAGAGTTGCTTTGGCAGAGTCTTATGATGGTCGGTTCTTAGACAACTAGTCAAAATCAGCCAGTATACTGACAACCTTGAAAACGATCAATTAGTGATAAAGAAAGTGGATGGTAAATATTTTATGTATTAGGGCGAGTTTATTATTTACGGAGCTACATCCACCGACCTACTAAACTGGATGTCCGTTCTGGATGATAAAAACGAACTAAAAGTACTGATGGCATCTCGTAAGGGTTGTTTTGACAGCGACCTGACCGAGTGTGAACCTCCTGCCATCTGGACTAAGAAAGGAATTATACTGCTCTATAACGGAAAAAATAAAGCTGGTGAAGGCAATGTAAATTATGCCGTAAATACAATTAAAACAATAATATATTCCCTTTCCCGGAAGGGAGCTTGGGGAACTTTTAAAAATCACATGAGAAATACCCTTTTATTCTTCTTTTTTCTGTTTGCGACTCTTCTGCAAGCGCAAACATTCAGTTCCGACAACGAACATCTGAACGATGCCTATCGTTTGGCTGTAAATACGCTTGATATCAATACCCGTCGGGGAATTTTGGCTGCTGGTGGTGATTATGGTGGTGAATGGACACGCGACATTGCCATCAATTCATGGTTTGGGGCTAGCTTGTTACGTCCTCAAGTTGCTCAACGATCTTTGTGGAGCGTTACTTTAAATAAAGAAAGTATAGGTCATCAGTATTGGGATAAAATTATTTGGGTAATGGCAGCTTACAATCATTATCTGGTAACTGGAGATAAAGATTTTCTTCGTCAGGCTTATGTCTGTTCCGCCAATACCATGAAAGAGCTTGAAACTAGCGTTTTTGACCCGAAATACGGACTTTTTACAGGACCATCGGTGTTCAACGATGGTATTGCAGCTTACAATGAACCCATTTTTAATCCTCAGATTCCTTCCAGTGCTTCTGTTGACCATCTGAAGCCATTTACAGCAAAATGCCTGAGTACGAATTGCGTGTACTACGGAGCCTATAAAACGCTTATCGAAATACAGAAACAGCTACAGATAGACGTTAGTTTATCGGTGTCGATAACAGAAAAAGCAGAAGCTTTGAAGTCGAATATTTTGAAATACCTGTACAACCCTGAAAAAGGAACATTCAACTACCTGATTGATCAGAATGTCTTTTCGGTGTGGTGGATAAGGAACAGGCAGCCAACGCTATTGTCAATGCGGTAGTGTCCAGTTATGGAATTACGTCTATTTATCCCGATTTTCCAAGGTTCTCGAACCAGAAACCAGGTCGTCACAACAATATCATCTGGCCGATGGTCAATGGTTTCTTTGCGAAAGCGGCCGTTGCGGTTGGACAGTATAAAACTTTTGATCACGAACTGAATAGTCTTATTTCGTTGGCTTTAGACGAGGATAAGGGAAATTATGGCTTCTTTGAAATTTATAACCCTTATACCGGTAAGCCGGATGGTGGTTATCAGTTTGGCGAGAATGATCCGGAGCATCATTGGGTGTCGTGCCGCTTGCAGACTTGGTCGGCTACGGCTTTTATTAATATGGTTCATGCCGGATTACTGGGTTTTCGGTTTATGCCCGACGGCATTTTGTTTCAGCCCCATCTGCCCAATGGCATTCAGGTAGCAGAACTTTCGGGGGTACGTTACCGCAACGCAAGGTTGGATATTACTATAAAAGGCAAAGGTACACGTATCAAATCATTTAAACTGAACGGGAAACAACAGACAAAAGCTTTTGTGAGTTCATCGGCAAAAGGAAATGTGGCTGTATTTTTTAAAAATATGAAACTTTCAAAAACCATCTTTTTTCTTTCAGTGTTTTTGGGCAGTACTTTTGTTCAAGCGCAAGGTAATCACGATTGGGCCAATTTTGGCAGATATGCCGAGGCAAATAAAACGGTAAAACAGCCGGTCAGGGCTGTTTTTATGGGAAATTCCATTACCGAAGGTTGGGCAGGTGCCGATCCTGATTTCTTTACCGATAATAATTATATTGGCAGAGGTATCAGCGGACAGGTTACTTCTCAAATGCTGGTTCGATTTCAGGCGGATGTTGTTCAGTTGAAACCCAAAGCAGTGGTGATTTTAGCCGGAGTAAACGATATTGCACTGAACAATGGATATATTGCAGTACAGCACATATTCGAAAACATTGTATCCATGACCGAATTAGCTAAACAGCATAAAATCAGGGTGGTATTGTGCTCTGTTTTGCCGGCTCATCATTTCCCGTGGCGTGGCGAAGTTGAATCGATTAATCAGATCAGGGAATTAAATGAGAAGATTAAAAGCTATGCCCGTGAAAATAAAATTGCATTCGTAGATTATTATTCGGCGATGGTTGACGAAAGACAAGGCTTGAACGTTAAGTACCAGCGGGACGAAGTGCATCCTAATCTGGAAGGATACAAGATGATGGAACAGGTAGTTCAGAAAGCTCTAAGTAAAATTCTTTGATAAAATCAGATATAG
>JAFNAU010000023.1 GCA_017860335.1 Bacteroidota bacterium | reverse complement strand
TATGAAGTGTACCAACCTTTCTTTGATAACAGTGCCAGTTTGAAACCCGGACAAATAAGTTTTGAAGTGGTTGGAGTTGAAAACTCTCCCAAAGAGAAAATTTCCTTTACAATTACACGGATGGTTTTATTTTCGTATCTTTTTTCACGGATCTTGATAAAATAAGCATTCTCGGCAAAACGGGCAGAATCAATCAACAGAGGCATCCCATACTTCTGGCAGAGGAATGATGTCTGACGGATATTTTCCATCGAAACCGGCTGGCCACCAGCTGTATTGTTGGTAATAGTAAGCACGACAGCCGGTATTCTTTCTTTCGGGTATTTCTTGAATACGGCCTCCAACTTATTCAAATCCACATTTCCTTTGAACGGAATTTCGAGCTGCGAGTCACTTGCCTCATCAATGGTGCAATCAACGGGAAAAGCTTTCCTGTATTCAATCGGTCTTTTGGTTGTATCAAAAAGCGAATTACCCGGTAAAATATCACCTTCTTTTATTATTGCCGAAAAAAGCACATTCTCCGCTGCCCGTCCCTGATGTGTTGGTATAAAATATCAAATCCGGGCAAATCAGAGATAGCATCCCGAAGCACATAATACAATCTTGCACCCGCATTTCTCTCATCCCCCAGCATTAGCGCCGACCACTGCCTGTCGCTCATGGCACCCGTTTCGCTGTCAGTAAGGAAATCATTATAAATCGGGTCACTTTTCAGCGTAAAAAGATTATAATTGGCTTCTCTGATCCATTGTTCTCGCTCGGTAAATGTACTGCGACAGATGATTTCCACCATTTTTGTTTTGTATAATTCGGCAAAAGTCAATTCTATATTGTTTGCATATTGTCTGTATATTAATGCACGTGTGGCGATTTTCAAAAACATACTCAAAATAAAAGTGTGAATTTTGGTGTCCTGATTTAAAAAATTAATTTTGTGTAAAATATGCCCGAATGAAACTAAACAAATTCAAATTTAAAACCTATCTGTATATCGTCACGGCGATGATTTGCTGGTCGTTTTCGTTCATCTGGACACAGACTGCCCTCGAATCATTTCAGCCAGTCACACTGATTACCCTTCGACTGATTTTAGCAAGCATTTTTCTCTATATTTTTGCCAAACTTACCCGAAAATTCAAAAAACTTGAAAAGCAGGATTTGAAAATTTTTCTTCTTCTGGCTTTTTTTGAACCATTCCTATACTATGTGGGTGAAACCTATGGACTTACGCTGGTTGAGCCGACACTTGCTTCTGTAATTGTTTCGACCATACCGGTTTTTGCTCCGGTCTTTGCATTTATTTTCCTGCGAGAAAAGATTTCGATGCTCAATTTTATCGGGATAGCGTTTTCTATTTTTGGTGTATATCTGGTTGTTTATCAGCAAAATGAGAGTTCAGATACTGATATTAAAGGGATACTGTTACTTCTACTGGCTGTTTTCTCCGCCATTTGCTATTCTATCATTCTGAGAAAAATACCGGAGAAATACTCGGCTACAAATATTGTTATGTATCAAAGCTTGCTGAGTCTAATCTATTTCATTCCCACTTTCCTGCTGGTCGATTATCCCACTCCCGTTCATGGTGAAATTTCGTTCGCATCAGTTCAGGCTTTGCT
Organism: Bacteroidota bacterium; assembly: GCA_017860335.1. Classification (GTDB taxonomy): domain Bacteria; phylum Bacteroidota; class Bacteroidia; order Bacteroidales; family Paludibacteraceae; genus UPXZ01. The sequence goes on along the minus strand of JAFNAU010000023.1, from coordinate 12,497 downwards.
TTTATTAACTATATTTGCATCAGTTATGGCTTTTGTTTTATTTGCCGATTCGGTAAGGGTAATCGGAGTAGCTCGTGCTCAGATTTTCGTAAACCTGATACCGGTATTCACAGCCGTTTTTTCATGGATATTACTGCAGGAACAGTTAAATAGTATGCAGTGGCTGGGTATAGCGGTTGTCATTGCAGGCCTGTTTATCAGTCAGCGACGCAAATCAAAAGTATGATTACATCAATCAGAAGTATATGAAAGTAATCTTTCAGGTTTATCTGTGGATCATTGCAATGCCCGTATTATTGCTGCTTACATTGATTACGGCAATACTTACGCTCATTCTGTCACCTGTCTTGCCAAACAGCAGAATATCTTATTTTCCAGCCCGGTGGTGGTCAAAAATAATCTGTCTTCTCTGTTTTGTAAAAGTAAAAACGAACGGTTTCGACCATCTAGACCGGAAACAGTCCTATATTTTTATAGCCAACCATCAGAGCATATTTGATATTTTTGCCGTATATGGCTGGTTCCCTTTTATTTTCAAGTGGCTTATGAAAGCCAATTTACGCAGCATACCGTTTGTCGGGGCAGCCTGCGCAGCAACCGGACATATATTTATCGACCGTTCGAATCCGGTATCGGCACGCAAGAGTCTCCTGATTGCCGAAAAACAGCTGATCAACGGCAATTCAGTTTTTGTGTTTCCCGAAGGCACCCGTACCACGAACGGAGCGATGAACAAATTCAAGCGGGGAGCCTTTCTGATGGCTTCAGACCTCCATCTGCCAGTAGTTCCCGTAACGTTAAGCGGCAGTTTCGAAAGGCATCACAAACATTCGTTGCGAATAACACCCGGCATCATCACCATGACCATTCATCAACCCATTTCTCCCGCCGAATTAGAAAAAGAAAAATCTGCTGATATAATCCAGAAAACCTGGAATATCATTAACAACACACTCTTTAAAAGCTAATATTTGTTAATGTAAAATCTTTTTCAATCAGGTTATTCGTCTATATATCTGTATATTGCTTACTTTTTTCATATAATACCTTATATTCATATTGTACTATGTATTGCATAGTATTATAATTAATCATACATTTGCAGCGTTAATACACAGAAGGCATTAATAATCAGCTTTCTCATTTTTCAAAATAAAAACCAATTCTACAAACAGTATATTCATTAATCTTAAAAAACAACCAATATTATGTCGGACAAATATGAAAATTTGGAGAAACTGAAAGAACTTCTGAATAAAGGAATAATTACAGAAGCTGAATTCAACACGGAGAAGGAAAAGATTCTCGGAAATGCAAACAGTGCAAGTAATGACGCCACTACGAACACTACCCCTGATAACAACCACAATTTTTGCGCACTGATGCATTTGTCACAGTTCACTAATTACCTGTTACCACCGCTGGGTCTGATAGCTCCTCTGGTGATGTGGTTAACCCGGCGCAATGAAAGTAATTTTGTGGATGTAAACGGAAAAATTATTCTTAACTGGACACTCAGTGTGTGCATTTACAGTATTGTTATTGTGGTCGGTTTTCTGATATTCGGTGCCGCATCCATCATGACTATTATCAACTACGAAAATCCGTTACCACTAATAGGCACCATCGGAATTTTTCTCATTCCGCTGATTATTTTTGGCATTCTGGATCTGATTTTTGTAATCGTAGGCGCTATTAAGGCGAACAATGGAGAAGTGTGGAATTATCCGCTGAGCATTCGTTTTTTCAAAACTAAATAAAAAAACAAAACGCAATTTTTATTCAAAACAAGAGAAATGATTAAACTTGATAACATTAACAAAACCTACTACACCGAAGCAACATCACTTCACGTGCTGAAAGGAATAGATATGTCGATAAATAATGGTGAATTTGTTGCCATTACCGGTGCATCCGGTTCCGGAAAATCCACCTTGCTCAACATACTTGGTATTCTTGACAACTATGATACCGGTGATTATTATCTGAATAATACGCTTATAAAGGATTTATCCGAAAAACAGGCAGCTCATTACCGGAATGAGATGATTGGTTTTGTTTTCCAGTCGTTCAACCTGATTAGCTTCAAAAATGCGCTTGAGAATGTCGCACTTCCTCTATATTACAAAAATATCAGCCGTAAAAAAAGGAATCTGATTGCCATGGAGTATCTGGATAAGATGGGACTTAAAGATTGGGCACATCATATGCCATCAGAAATGTCGGGCGGACAGAAACAACGTGTAGCTATAGCCAGAGCCATTATTTCTAATCCAAAAATACTGCTTGCCGATGAACCAACCGGAGCGCTCGACAGTCAGACTTCGCTGGAAGTGATGGAAGTACTGAAAGATCTCAATAAAACCGGAATTACCACCATCATTGTGACGCACGAACAATCAGTTGCCGAAACTGCCGACCGCATCATTCATATTAAGGATGGGCTTATCAAATTAAATTAAAGCAGATATATCAATGGAAACAATTGAAGAAATAATCTCCACACTGAAGCACAACAAAATGCGAACAGTGCTTACAGGACTTTCTGTTTCCTGGGGAATTTTCATTCTGATAGTATTGCTGGGGGCTGGCAACGGACTGAAAAATGGTGTAACCAGCAACTTCAGCGACCGCGCCACCAACACCGTACAAATGTGGCCGGGACATACCTCAAAACCATACAAAGGGCTGAAAACTAACAGGCAACTGAATTTCACCGAAAAGGAAATAGATAATCTGAAGGAAAATGTGAAGGAAAGTGATGAAGAAACCGGGATTATAGAGAAATCGGTAACAGTTACCTACAAATCAGAATTTGGCAACTACCAGCTTAAAGGCGTAGATCCAAGCTATGCAAAAATTATTAACCTGAAATTTATTCCCGGCGACGGGCGGTTTATCAACTCTCTCGACGTGCAGAACAACAGTAAGGTTATCGTCATCGACAAAAAAGTGGAAGAAAACCTTTTCAAAGGGAAACCGGCACTGGGTGAATATTTAAAAGTGGGGTCGGTCATGTTCAGGATAATCGGTATTAATTCAAAAAAAGAACAATTTGCTGGCACACAGGTATATATACCATTTAATACCGCGCAGAGAATTTACAACCCGGATAAAAAATTCTGGTCTATTGCCTTCACTACCAAAGGTCTGGAAACCAAACAGGCTAACGAGAATTTTGATGAAAATCTGAAGAAAACCATGTCGCAAACCATGTTTTTTGATCCCAAAGACGAACAGGCACTGTGGATACGTAATGCCCAGCGCGACTATATCGAAACCATGAATATCTTCAACGGTATCAACATCTTCGTAAGTATCATTGGCATTTTTACGCTTATTGCCGGAATTGTGGGTGTCAGCAATATCATGCTGGTATCTGTGAAAGAAAGAACACGGGAAATAGGCATACGTAAGGCAATAGGCGCTCCACCGGCTACCATCCTGATTTCAATTGTCATAGAAGCAGTACTAATTACAGCGCTTTTCGGTTATATCGGGATGATGATGGGCATAGGACTCACAGAAATAGTCAACTTTGTAATTGAAAAAGGAGCATCGCAAAACACATCCGACATGCAAATGACTGTTTTCAAAAACCCTACTGTTCAACTAAACTATGTGTTCTTTTCAACAACGATTATAATTATTGCCGGAGTCATTGCCGGATATATGCCCGCGAGACGTGCCACAAGAATTAAACCGATTGAGGCCATGCGGGAAGAATAAAAGAGCCCTCTAAATCCCCCCCCAAGGGGGACTTTAAGAGAGCATAACAACAGATTAGAATAAAAATGAATACAACTAATAATACGATGGATAATGACCAACACGCTAAAACGTCTCGTTCGGGCAGTTGGGGAGCAGGCTTATTCGACCTGGATCGCTGGCAGGAAATCTGGCAAACCATAACCCATAACAAGTCCAGGAGTGTGCTCACCGCCTTTGGCGTATTCTGGGGCATGTTTATGCTGGTGGCTATGGTAGGAGCCGGTCAGGCACTTAAAAATGGCATGATGTCAGGCATCGAAGGTTTCGCTACCAACTCCTGCTTTGTAAGCAACGATCTAACATCAGAACCCTACAAGGGATTTAAGAAAGGCAGAAGCTGGTTTATTGAAAATGCCGATATTCCCTTACTCGAAAATAATGTTCCCGAGATTCAATACGTATCTCCCGTGCTTTTCGGAGGCCGGAGCGACGATAAAAATGTGATACGCGGCGAAAAATCAGGTTCATTCAACTCAAAAGGGGTATATCCCAACTATAACCTGATTGACAATAATAAACTAAGTTACGGCCGGTTTATCAATGACATCGACATTGAAGGAAAAAGAAAAGTATGTGTTATCGGTGAGCGTGTTTACGAAACTCTTTTCAATAAAGGAGAAGATCCTGTCGGAAAAAACATTCAACTGAATGGTATCTACTTTCAGGTAATCGGCGTAACCCGCAAAACCACTAATATCAGTATCGGTGGTAATGCCGAAGAAACCATAATACTACCATTCTCAACCATGCAGCAGGCATTTAATCAGGGGAAAAGAGTTCATTTCCTGGCGATTACTGCCGACAAAAACATCAAGGTAAGTGTGGTGGAAAAAAGGGTGAAAGAGGAACTTAAAAAAATACACAATATCGCCCCAACCGATGAAACAGCTGTGTGGACGATGAACCTGGAAGATATGTTTACTTCGTTTCTCTATCTCGGCATCGGGATTGGCATACTGATTTGGGTAGTAGGTCTCGGCACTCTAATGGCAGGAGGTATTGGTGTGAGTAATATCATGCTGGTTACCGTCAGGGAACGCACCAAGGAAATAGGGATAAAACGGGCACTGGGAGCTACCCCCCGAAATATTATCACTCAAATCATGACCGAAAGTGTGGTACTTACACTCATGGCCGGAATAGCCGGCATCATGCTGGGAGTGGGTTTGTTGCGCGTAGTTGGAATCTTGCTTCAAAACTCGGATGCATTCTTCAAAGATCCTCAAATCAGCTTTCCCGTGGCAATCGGTGCATTGTTTATCCTGGTGATTATCGGGCTGTTTGCAGGTTATCTTCCTGCGCGGCGGGCAATGCAAATCAAAGCTATTGAGGCAATCAGAGAAGAAAATTAATTCATCAAACATAATTTTCTTAAACTAAACTTGAAATAAAACTAACACTGATAACAGGAATGAGTTCTCCCTGCGAATCGAAAAAGAATATATAACAACTTAAATACAAATTATTTACACATGAAAAAAGTTTTAAAAATAGCGCTTTGGTCGCTGTTAGGCATAGCAGTACTTGCTACATTCTATTATTTGTACAAAAAATCACAACCCAAGATTATCAAATACCAGATTGAACAGGTAAAATCGGGGTCAGTAGAAAAAAGAACAGTAGCTACCGGTAAAGTGGAGCCACGAAACGAAATTCTGATTAAACCTCAGATGTCGGGTATTATTTCGGCCGTGTACAAACAGGCTGGCGACAATGTCACTGCCGGTGATGTAATAGCCAAGATTAAGGTCATTCCGGATATGGTCAACCTCAGTTCGGCCGAATCACGCGTATCACGTGCAAAAATTTCCTTCGATCAGTCGAAAACAAATTATGAACGTGATCGTGAACTGTTTGAAAACAAAGTAATCTCGAAGGAAGAATTTGAAAAAACCCAGCTTCAGTACAACAACGACAAGGAAGAGCTGAAAGCTGCACAGGATAATCTTAGCCTTGTTCGTGACGGTATTTCGAGCAGCACCTCGGCTTACAGCAACACGCTGGTGCGTTCCACTGTAACCGGAACCATTCTGGATATTCCCGTTAAAGTAGGTAATTCCGTTATTCAGTCCAATAACTTCAACGACGGAACCACCATTGCCACCGTTGCCAATATGAACGATATGCTTTTTGTCGGTAAACTGGACGAAACGGAAGTGGGACGTGTACACGTGGGAATGCCGATGAACATTACTATTGGTGCATTACAGGATCATAAATTATCGGCTAAACTGGAATACATTTCACCGAAAGGAACCGAAGACAACGGTGCCATCATGTTCGAGATGAAAGCAGCCGTAAGCGTACCTTCTGACCTGTTTATCAGGGCGGGATACAGTGCCAATGCAGAAATTCTGCTCAACGAAGCCAAAGATGTACTGACCATCCCCGAAAGTTGTATAGAATTCAGCGGTGACACTGCTTTTGTTTATGTCCTGAAGAAAACTGAACCACAGGAATTCACTAAAAAACAGGTAAAACTTGGTTTGTCGGACGGTGTAAATATCGAAATAAAAGGCGGATTGAAAGTCAAGGAAAAAATCCGTGGCGCAGAAATTATTGAAAAGAAAAAAGATAAACCGCAACCGTAACACACAATGAAAGCAAAATATCTGATAATAGCCAGCTTACTGCTGGCAGCTGCTCAACTTCCCGCCCAGCGTATCTGGACACTGGAACAATGCATTGACACGGCGCTGTCCAACAACCGCAACATCAAGCAACAACAACTGAGTTACAAATCGAAAGAAATTTCTTATTCGCAGGCTAAGGCAAATATACTTCCAAACCTGAATGCATCAGCAGGACAGAGTTTCAACTTCGGACGTTCGCTCGGAGCCGATAATACGTATATCAGCTCCAATTCGGCAACTTCGTCGTTTGGCATATCATCCGATCTGACTTTGTTTGACGGCTTGAAAATGAAATACAACATCGATGCTAAAAAAGCGGAACTGCTTGCCGCCGGCGCCGACTGGCAAAAAGTTGAAAAAGACATTATTCTGAACGTTTCAACAGTTTTTCTGCAGGTACTTCAGAATAAGGAACTGCTCAAAAATGCTGAAAGTCAGCTCGAACTGACAAGAAAAAACCTGACACAGCGAAAAGAACTGATAAAAATGGGCAAACTTGCCGAAGGTGAAATCTATGAACTCCAGGCACAGGAAGCGAAGGAAGAATTTCAGCGTGTACAGGCTGAAAACAACCTTCAGATATCCAAACTCGACCTGTCGCAGGTAATGGATCTGGAGGACTTTCAGGATCTTGATGTGATGGTACCAACCAATCTGATGGAAAATGAACTTGCACTGCTTTCGGCTGAAGAAGTGTATAACAGTGCACTGCTCACACGCCCGGAACTAAAAGCTGCCCAATACCGTCTGCAAAGCAGCGAGAAAAACATTGCCATTGCCAAAGCAGATTATTTACCATCGCTGGGTTTTGGAGCACAGGTTGGAACCGGGTATTATAACATGAGCCGGCTACCGGCTAACGAATCGTTTAATGATCAGATATCGAACAACCTGAGCACCGCTTTGGGCTTCAGATTATCGATACCCATTTTCAACCGGTTTGAAGTAAAAAACCGGGTAAAAAGTGCTAAAATTGAAGTAGAAAACACAAAAATTGAAATCGAGAAAACAAAAATCGAACTCAGGAAAACAATTCAGCAAGCTTATTACAATGCTATTGCTTCCAAAAACCGTTGGGAATCCAGCCAAAAGTCGGTCAGGGCAAACGAAGAAGCCTATCGTTTTGCCAGCCAGAAATTTGAATCAGGAAGAGCCAATCAGTATGAAGTAAATATTGCAAAAAATAATCTAGCACAATCATTATCTGAACAAACTCAGGCTAAGTACGAATATGTTTTCAGAATGAAGCTTCTGGAACTGATGAGATAAATCTTCAGATCATTTTTCCGGATTACAGACCTAAAATCTTTTGTAACATCTGATTAATTAAAACTTATGAATGCAGATAACGTAAAATCACAAATGCGAAAAGGGTATCTTGAATATTGCATTTTGCTTATTCTGAAAAAGAAACCTGCATACGCCTCGGATATCATTACTGAACTGAAAAATGTGAAGCTGATCGTGGTTGAAGGAACCTTGTATCCTCTGCTAACCCGGCTCAAAAACAGCGAATTGCTCGATTACCGCTGGGAAGAATCAACTCAGGGACCGCCGCGGAAATACTATGAAATGACCCAAAAAGGGGAAGAATTTCTGCAGGAACTCGAAAACTCGTGGAAAGAAATCAACGATGTAATATTTAAAATCAAGGAAAGTATTTAATTAATTTTCAACAAAATAAAGACATGAAAAAGACATTAACAATCAATCTGAATAATACAGTTTTTCATATTGACGATGATGCATATGAATTATTGCAGTCTTACCTGGCAGAGGTAGGTGTACATTTCAAATCGGAAGCGGAGAAAGCTGACATTATGAATGACATTGAAGCCCGGATAGCCGAACTTTTCACTGAAAAAATGCAAAAAAACAAGAATGTAATTACAGTTGAAGATGTAGGCGAAATCATAGAGGTAATGGGTAAACCCAGCCAGTTTGTTGACGAAGAAACAGATGAGGAAAATCCTCAGCCCGAGCCAAAAAAAGCTACCGGAAGATCGAAGAAATTCTACCGCGATACCGAGCATCAGCTTCTGGGTGGTGTCGGGGCAGGACTTGCAGCCTATTTCAATATGGACATTACGCTGGTGAGGGTAATACTGATTATTTTACTTATTCTCACATCGGGGTATCTTATTCCCGTTTATCTGCTGGCGTGGTTGATAGCGCCAAAGGCCGAAACCACAGCCCAGAAACTGGAAATGCGTGGTGAAGATGTAAATATCGAAACCATTAAGAACAAAATGAACGATGCTAAAAACTATCTCGAAAGTAATGAATTCAAAGAATCGGCTACATCGGTAGGACAACGTTTCTTCGAAATTTTCAAGGCAATATTCAAGGTAATTTTTGCCATCATCGGTTCCATACTTGCTGTAGTAGGAGTTTTACTGGCAGCCGTACTTATTTTCGGATTAATCGTTATGCTGTTTGAACCGGATGCGATAACAAGTATCTACCCCGAATTCTTTACCAGTCTTGGCGGTGTAACTCCGGAAAAAATAATACTGATGGTCGTAGGACTGTTGCTTATCATTGGATGCCCGGTTTTCGCGCTCATCAGTTGGGGGATAAAAGCAACTTCGAAAGAGCAGCCTAAATCTTATACAGCTATTTGGGTTTCACTCGTATTGTGGCTCGCCGGTATTTTTATGTTCCTTAGCGTTGGTACCGAAACAGTAAGAATACTGAAGGAAAACAACTGGCTGACCTATCACAATGGCACATTTGTTTTGGATAATGAACAGAATTTCGTTACAGAAAACCGGAATGTCGCCGATTTCCAGTCCATCGAAGCATCAGGTGCTGTACAAATTGAATTAAGTCAGCAAGAAAACCAGGAAATTACCGTTAATTCACTGAAAGAATACATTCCGAACATTAAAACTGAGGTTGTTGACGGAGTACTGAAAGTTTATTCGACCGACAATTTAATAAAACCCCGTATCAAAGTCAGGGTAGGAATTGACACCATCACCTCAATCAATGCAAGAGGTGCTTCCAATATTGAATTTATCACTCCCTTTGCTGTTAAAAAGCTGAATTTAACATTACAGGGTGCCAGTAAAGCCGATATGGATTTTACTTCGGCACAAAATTTGATATTCAATCTGGAGGGTGCCAGCAGAATGGATTTGAAAGGTTATGCTGACACTTTACAAATTGATGGCGCAGGTGCGACAAATGTTGATGCGGAGGATTTGAAAACAAAAGTAGCTGACATAGAAGTGAACGGCGCAAGTAAAGCAAGTGTATTTGCGACGGAAACATTCAGCGGTAAAGCCTACGGAGCAAGTAGAATTGTGTGCAAAGGTAATCCCCGCCAGAGAACCAACGATACGAATACAGCTTCAAAAATTTCTTATGAATAATACAAAATAATTATGATCATGAAAAAGTTTCTTTTTATTCTGAGTCTTATTATTGGTTTTGGGTTTCAGTCATTCGGGCAGAAAAAAAACAGTAAAGACGAAAAAACCGACTATGAGATCATTACCGAGAACAGGAATTTACCTGAGTTTGAGAACTTAAACATTAATGGTCGTTTTAAGGTTGTTGTGCATCAGAAATCATCACAAACTGTTGATGTTATAGCCCCCGATAAGTATCTGGCGTATGTGGAAACTGTTGTGGAAAAAAATACGCTGACAATAAAAATGAAAGAACCCAAAAAAGAGGAGGATAAAAACTTATTTGACCGGCTGAAAACCAGATACAACGATTACCTGATCCGTCAACCGATTGAAATTCATATTAGTGTAAATAACCTGAAGCAAATTGTGCTCGATGGAGCTTCTGTTATCGAAACCGAATCCGAGTTTGAAGGTAAGGAACTATATGTCAATCTTTCCGGAGCATCAAAAGGCATCCTGCAATACACCCTGAGCGATTTGTCGGTGGTATTAAGCGGTGCGGCAAAGCTGGAAATGAAAGGTCTTGCCGATAATTTTCAACTGGATGGAAGTGGAGCTTCGTCGTACGAAGGTGATGGCCTGAAGTCAAAAAATGTATCAGTGATGATGAGCGGAGCAAGCAAAGCTGAAGTTTTTGCAACGGATAGTTTTGATGGCAAACTTACAGGAGCAAGCACAGTTATCTGTTCAGGCAATCCGAAAAACGTACGTCAGAATTCTTCAAGAGCGTCTAAAATAGTTATTAAATAATACTCTTTGGTTTTTAAAATTAAATTTGATGAAGAAACGCCGTTCAGACAAGTGCTGACGGCGTTTCTTTTATTTATCTGAGACTGGATACTATTTATTCCCAATCGGAAGTTGGTCTGCAGGTGCACATCAGGTTACGGTCACCGAAAGCATTGTCAACGCGGGCAACATTAATCCAGAACTTATTTTCAGCCACCCAGTCGGCAGGGTAAGCTGCCTTGGCACGTGTGTAAGGATGCTCCCATTTTTCACCTACTATTTCATATTCGGGATGAGGCGCATTCACCAGTACATTGTCTGTTTTGTCGGCTGTACCATTCTCTATTTCCTTAATTTCAGCATAGATTTTCAACATGGCATCGGTGAATTTCTCGAGTTCTGCCAGTGACTCACTTTCCGTTGGCTCTATCATCAGGGTGCCATGAACGGGGAATGACAGTGTCGGCGCATGATATCCGTAATCCATCAGACGTTTGGCAATATCGGATTCGGTAATACCGGAAGTGGCTTTGAAATTACGGCATTCCAGAATTAGCTCATGCCCTACCCTTCCGGATTCGCCAGTGTACAGTACTCCATAGCTGTCTTTCAGGCAGGCTGCCAGGTAATTCGCATTCAGAATAGCTGTTTTAGTTGATTTTTCCAGACCTGCTTCACCAAGCATGCGAATGTAGCCATAGGTTATAGCCAACACTCCGGCACTGCCATAAGGAGCAGCCGAGACTGTATTCTTTCCGAATTTTTTATCCGGTAAAAATTCTGCCAGCTGTTTTGTGGTACAGATTGGTCCTACGCCCGGACCTCCGCCACCGTGAGGTATGGCAAAAGTTTTATGCAAATTGAGATGACACACATCAGCACCAATGGTACCGGGATTGGTCAAACCAACCTGAGCATTCATATTGGCTCCGTCCATATATACAAGACCTCCATACTGATGAATGGTAGCACACATATCTTTAATGCTTGCTTCGAAAATTCCATGGGTTGAAGGATAGGTAATCATACAACCAGCCAAATCCTGAGCATGTGCAGCAGCTTTTTCATTCCAGTCGGCAATATCCACATTACCTTTTTCATCACACTTTACAACTACTATTTCGTATCCGCACTGATGAGCACTGGCAGGATTGGTACCATGTGCCGACGCAGGAATAAGCAGTACGTTGCGTTTATCTTCACCTTTTGAGAGTAAATATGACTTGATAACCAGTAAACCGGAAAATTCTCCGGCAGCACCCGAATTGGGTTGAAGACTGCATGCGTCAAATCCGGTGATTTTTGACAGGCTGAATTCCGGCCGGCTCAACGGGAGCATTTCGGTTGCAGCATTAAGTTTCATGGTACATGAGCCCAGTGAAATCATGGAATGAGTGAGAGAAATATCGCGTCGTTCGAGTTTCTTTATATAACGCATCATATCGGTTTCGGTATGATACTTATTGAATATTTCATGAGTGAGGAATTCTGATTTACGTTCCAGATTTTCGTCGAACGATTTCAATCCGGTAACATCTTCTGATTCGGCATAAACAGGTGAATTTCCGGCAGCTGTTGCAAAGATCTCAATCAGTGTATTTACATCTTCCAGTTCGGTTGTTTCGTCAAGGCTAAGACCAATCTCTCCTGTTTCGTAATAGTTGAAATTGACTTCGTAATCCAATGCAAGCGATTTGAAATCATCTCTGCTGATATTTTCAGGCAATGTAATTTTCAGTGTATCAAAGAAATTTTCATTTTCCTGTGTGTAACCGTAAACGCCAAGCATTTCGTTGATGTAGGTAGCCAAAGAATGAATGCGCTGTGCTATTTCACGAATTCCTTCCGCACCGTGATAAACGGTATAAAATCCGGCCATCGAAGCCAGCAAAGCCTGCGCGGTACAGATATTCGATGTTGCTTTTTCACGTTTAATATGTTGTTC
>JAFNAU010000022.1 GCA_017860335.1 Bacteroidota bacterium | reverse complement strand
GTACCCAGAGCCGGGATCGAACCGGCATGGAAGTGAATCCACTGGTGTTTGAGACCAGCGCGTCTACCAATTCCGCCATCTGGGCGATTAGCGGCTACAAAAGTACACTATTTTTTGAAACTGACAAAGATTTTTGTAATTTACTGAAATTATTTTACAGAAACGCTGCCGCTTTAATAATTCAATACCTTTTCTTCTTTCCGGCAACAAAATCATTGCGTTTTCCTTCGAAAATCTCGAATTGGCAGTAAAGGCATTCAAGCGAACCATTTAAAAGTTGTACTTTCTTCGAGGGTTTCAACCCGATTTTATCCAGACATTCTTCGTGTGAACTGATCACCCAGGCGGAGCTTCCGGCAAATTTGTGCTTCAACACAGTTCCCAGCGAAGCATACAATCCGAAAATATCGGGCGAAGTGATGCGCTCGCCGTAGGGCGGATTGGTCACCATCAGGCAGTGATCCGAGGGCGCTTCGAGTTGCTGTACTGGCAGTACCTTCAGTTCGATGTACTTATTGAGACCTGCGCTACGAACATTCTTATCGGCTATTTTGATGGCCAGGGGCGAAATATCCGAGCCATATATTTTATGTTCGAAAGGTCGTTCAAGGCTGTCGTCATTGTACACATCATCAAACAGTTCGCTATTGAAATCGGACCATTTCTCAAAGGCAAATTCCCGACGGAAAATACCTGGTGGAATATTGAGGGCAATCAATGCTGCCTCGATCAGCAAAGTACCTGATCCACACATCGGATCGATGAAATCGGTTTTGCCTTCCCAACCGCTCATCAGCAGCATACCGGCTGCCAGAGCTTCGTTGAGCGGCGCGTCGGTTTGTGCCACCCGATAACCCCGCTTGTGCAGCGACTCTCCCGAGCTGTCGAGCGATAAGGTACACTGATTTTGCGCCACGTGAATATTGATCATTAACTGCGGATTATCAAGCCTGACCGATGGACGTTTATCGTATTTTTCCATAAAATGGTCAGCAATAGCATCTTTCACGCGGTAAGCCACGAACTTGGAATGACGAAACTCATCGGAAAAAACAGTGGAATCGATAGCAAAAGTAGTATCCACACTCATATATTTCTCCCAGTCAATCTTTTTTACCTGTTCATACACTTCGTCGGGATTAAGCGCTTTGAACGCGGCAATAGGTTTGAGTACCCTCGATGCTGTACGTAGTTGCATATTTGCCCTGTACATCAACTCCTGATTACCCGTAAAACTTACAGCACGCCGCTGAAGCTGTACGTTATTGGCACCCATTGCCACAAGTTCAGTAGCAAGCACTTCTTCCAGACCTTTGAAGGTCTTCGCTATCATTTCAAATTCCATGTTTATTTTTTAAGTTTATCAATTACAAGTTTGGAAAGTTCATCAAGTTGGAAAGTTCATCAAGTTTGTCAAGTTTATAAAGTTCATCAAGTATGGAAAGTCAGAGCTTGACGAACTTTTTACTTGATAAACTTTATACTTTATGAACTTTTTACTGAGTAATCTTTCCGTGTTTCTTTTCCCATTTTGTAAGGCATTTGGGGCAACCGTTGAGACTTTTACAGCCATTGCACTTCTGAAAGATCACAGTGTGACTGTCATTTACTTTCATAGGTGTATATCTTATCTTTTTATTCCGCTTCTCTTCCTTCTTTTTTTTATCCTTCGGTTTTAGCTCTTTCTTCTTTACTTCAGTTCCTTCAGCGTTTTTGCGCTTTTTCTTTTTTTTTTCATCACCGGAAGGCAAATCGTGGTATTCTTCTCGCTTGCGCTGCAGCAACCGTGTCCCGGGTGGCACATCGGTATCCACCCAGATATTTCCACCTATTACTGAGTCATCGCCAACTTTGATATTTCCCAGAATGGTGGAATTAGCATAAATGATAACATTATTACCAATTTTCGGATGGCGGTCGATGCCTTTGATAGGATTGCCGTTTTCATCCAGCGGAAAACTTTTGGCTCCGAGAGTTACTCCCTGATACATCTTCACATTGCTGCCAATGACGGCTGTTTCGCCGATTACCACACCTGTTCCGTGATCAATGGTAAAATAGTCGCCGATAACTGCTCCGGGATGAATATCGATACCTGTCTCTGAATGAGCTTTTTCGGTAATCATACGCGGAATTACAGGAACGCCCAACTTCAGCAAAGCGTGAGCAATGCGATAGCTGCTGATGGCACGTATGCCCGGATAACAAAAAATAACCTCACCATAGCTTTTAGCAGCGGGATCACCATCGAAAGCGGCAATTACATCGGTGTGCAGTATTTCACGGATCACAGGCAGCTGACTTACAAAATCGGCAGCAATGGCGATGGACTCGATTTCGAGTTTCTTGCAGGTATAATCGACCGCTGAATTATCGAAACACATGCCGGATTTAATCTGCTGTGTTAACAGCTGATGCAGCAGAATAATATTTTGTTCGATGTGTTGAGCAACATTGTTTTTATTCACATCCGAATTGCCAAAGTAGCCCGGAAACAGAACAGCCCGGCACAGTTGCACAATCCGGCCGACAACATCAGACGAAGGCATGGGATGGTCTTCCTGTTGCTGACGGCATACATAATTCAGCGTATCGGGGTTCGACAATAATTCGATGCTTTTTTCTACTTGTTTGTTCATTGTAGTGTCTTATGTTAAAACCTGCCATTTTTGCAGGATTGAACTTTTGTTTTTAAATCTCTTTATCGAATAATAAAACAACAAACTGTATCAACTGTTTTGATGCAGATCATTTATTTTTCGGATAAAAAACGATTTCCTTTTGTTGCTAAAAAGTCTTCGACTGCCTTCAGAGCGTTCAGAAAACGCATTTCGCCTGTTCCGTTGATTTTCACACAGGACGTACCCAACCGGTTGATTTCCCGTTCGTACCAATCAAAAAAGAATTCGCGGTCATCGCCATGTTCCCTGACCGGATCGGACACCCAAGGTAAATCGGGCTCACAAAGTAGATAAAAATCCATCAGACGACCGGATATGTGTTCGGTAACGAATGCAGGCACCTGACCGTATTTATACTCAAGCCACACTTTGGTAATAATCACATCCGTATCGAAAAAAACTGGTTTTGCTTCGACTCCGGTTGCATATTGCTTTTCCTGTTCGGTTTGCAGGCGGGCAATGGTGCATACATCCTCATAGGTATAGGTATATCCTAGTTTTTCGACATATTCGCGGGCAAGCTCCGGTTCATACACTGCCTGAAAATGTTCAGCCAGACGAATACATAATTCGGTTTTGCCCGTCGACTCGGGTCCTGTCAGCGCGATTTTTATCATGGTAGCCTACAACAGATGACTAATTATTCAGAATTAACGCTATATTTGCAATGGTTTTAAAATCGTTTACTTTAAGAAATGCACAAAATTACAACAATTATTCTGCTTTGTTGTGCTTTTTTGATTATATGCACAGATATTTCGGCTCAAAACACAGATATTGAGCTTCTGAAAAGCATTAACCAAAACGAATCAGCGCTGCTTCGAAATTACTCAAAGGTTGCATCCAATACAACCGTTTATCTTGTTTTAGCAGCTCCGGTGACGCTGGGCACCATCGCATTGATTGACAAAAACGATGATTTATTGAAAGATGCCATTTATATTTGTAGCGCGACAGCCCTCGACGGAATTCTAACCTATTCGTTGAAAAAGGCAGTTCACCGCCAGAGACCATACGTAAGTTTTCCAAACGAGATAACCGCTTACGCCACCGAGAATTCATTTTCGATGCCTTCAGGACATACTTCACTGGCATTTACGACCGCTACAGCTCTCAGCCTCAGCTATCCGAAATGGTATGTGATTGCTCCGGGATATATCTGGGCCTGTTCGGTGGGGTATTCGAGGATGAACCTGGGAATACATTACCCGAGCGACGTGCTTGCCGCAGCCGTACTGGGCGCCGGAAGTGCATTTGTAAGTTATAAAATCAATCAGTGGTTCTGGGAAAAACAGGAGAATAAAAAACTGATTGGTTTAGAAAACTTTCAACATTTATAATTACATCAAAACGTCATTTCTCTATATAAAATAAGTCATTAAAGAATCATTGGATCATCTACCAATCCGTGCATTACAAATAGCATGAGAAAGATTAGAACTTACATACTGCTCACTTTTATTATCAGCATGAATTTACCTGCATTTTCAGGGAATAAAAAGGTAACATCTGTTCCATTCGAACTGGCGGGCAGCTATGTAGTTTTAAAAACCACAATCAACGACTCGTCGCCCCTCTCCATGATACTCGATACCGGAGTTAAAAGCACCATTATCAACGAACTGATGGAAGACGACCTACTTTCACTAAACAAAAATAATACTGATTCGACACTGATACAGGGATTAGGCAACAACCGTGGGATCAAGGCTTACCGGAGTTACAAAAACGAAATGAAAATAGGAAATATTACATTCACCAATAAAGCTGTGGTGTTACTGCCTGATAACATCTTCAATTTCACAAACTATACCGGGAAAAAAATAAACGGTATACTCGGCTCCGACGTGTTGCGCGATTATGTGGTAGAAATAAACTACACCAAATCACGCGTGTATTTTTACGAAAGTGAAACATTCGTTCCGCCCGCGAAATATTCATCCATTACAACATCTTATGCCAACAACAAACTGTATGTCAATGCAGATTATACCGGCAACGACAGCATCTCGCGAAGTGTAAAAATGCTTGTGGATACCGGCGCTGAACTTGGTTCATGGCTGTTTGACAGCAGCATCAGTTCGCTGCCCGAAAAAAAAGTTTACGGATATATCGGCGAAGGCCTCAGTGGCGAAATCATGGGTTACTATGCCCGTTCGGTGAGTTTGTGCCTGGGTCCTTACTGCATCAGCAATCCCATTGTAACCTTTCCAGACACCACTTATACCAAAGGACTGGAGCAGGAAATACCCCGCGCCGGTACACTCGGTAATCAGACACTGAAACGCTTCAACTGCATCATCGATTTCAAAAAACCGGCCTTCTATGTTAAGCCCAACTTCATGTATAATAACAAATTCCGCTACAACGTAGCAGGGATTGAAGTACTACGTGAAATGCCTCATTTTTATATCACTCGGGTGTATAAAGTCTGGAAAAATTCACCCGCGGAAGCACAGGGCGTGAAACAGGGCGACCTGTTGCTGGAAGTGAACGGGATGAAAACCTTTCAGATGAATGTATCCGAAATCAGGGATATATTCGAGACAGGCAGGAGGTTTCCGCTACACATAGTCATACAGCGGAACGATGAAGTGATAGACCTGGACCTGAACATGAATTCAAAAATCTGAATGGTGTTATTGAATAGTCAAGTCAGTTCTGAGATGTTTTTTCCATTCAAAATACCCAACCACAGCCATTACTGTGTATATGAGATACAACACGACGGTGGGATACAAGCCTTTGTAGGCAAATAATCCGGCTGCCAGCGCATCGGCAACAATCCAAAGCAGCCAGTTTTCAATCTTTTTACGGGCAAGCATCCAGGTCGCAATCACGCTCAAAGCTCCCACCAGCGAGTCAAGTACGGGAATCGGAGAATCAGTCCATCCTTTCAGAACAGCGTAATAAATGAGATAAGTTACAGCTACAGAAATGAGGTATATGGGATATTGTTTCCAGGGAATGACAGTAACAGGAAGACTACCTGTTTCAGTCGCAGTTGTTTTCCGGTGCCAGCTTATCCAGCCGTAAACGCTCACAGCCAGGTAGTAGAACTGGAGCGACATATCGGCATAAAACTTCGATTCAAAGAAAACGACCACATAGAATGCTGAACTGATAAAGCCGAATATCCACAATCCGGCTTTTTCTCGAATGGAAAGAATGAGGTAAACCACACTCAGAACTGCTCCGGTTATTTCGACCCAGTTAGCCCTCAGATATTCCGTCATCGCTTATTTCTGCTGAGTGTAAAGCTTCGAAGAAGTTAATATCCTATCGTACGATCCCGGTGTATTGAGTATCTCGAGCGCTTTCTGCAACGATTCGTTTTCGCTGTCCAGCACCTGATAATATTCATTTGCATCCCACAAGTCACGGGCAATCAGCGCCTTCAATTGCAGCTTAATCAGTCGTTTTGATCGGTTAAACTGGACATCATCGTACTTTATTTCTTCTTTTTCAGCTTCAGCGAGCAGTAGTTTTAGAAAATCGTCGCCGGTTTCGAATTGTTTTTTGAATTTAGCGAACGCGGGATACTGTTCTTTCAGTTCTTCACGGTGACTGTTCAGGTATTCCACAGCTGTACGGCTGATTACGCCTTTTGCGACCATCGACCGGTGCAGATCGGAGTACTCTGTTGTGTCCACCGGAACAAAAATATCAGGCATAACGCCACCACCCCCGTACACAGTGCGTCCGTTAACCAGGGTTTTGTAAATTAGTGTATCCGGAAAATGTATACTGTCGACATGCATCAATTCACCATTTCGGTAGCGGTTGTACAATTCTTTGTAATAACTTTCCGTCCCATCCTTGTAAGGTCTCTGTATGCTGCGACCGGTAGGAGTATAATATCTTGCTACAGTGAGTCGCATCATGGAACCATCTACCAGTGGTAATTCACGCTGAACAAGACCTTTACCAAACGTTCTAACACCGACAATCACTGCTCTGTCCCAGTCCTGTAATGCTCCGCTCAGAATTTCGCTGGCTGAGGCTGAATATTCATCGACGAGTACCACCAGTCTGCCTTTTTCGTAGTTGCCATTGACAGTAGCCTTCGCGTCTGTGCGTGGCTGGTTGATCCCTTCGGTGTACACAATGAGTTTGTTAGCAGGAAGAAATTCATCGGCAATCTGAATAGCTGTACCCAGAAATCCTCCTCCATTGCCCTGCAAACTCAGGACAAGGTCTTTCATTCCTTCTTTTTTCAGACCGGCAAGCGCTTTAGTAAATTCGTCGTAGGTAGTGCTCCCAAAACTGTTTATTTTGATGTAACCGGTTTTACTGTCGGCCATATACGAGGCATCCACGCTATAAATCGGAATTTTATCACGTATAATCTTAAATTCAATCAGTTCGGGACTTCTTCCCCGTTTCATTTTCACCAGCACTTCGGTACCTTTTTTCCCGCGCAGTCGCTTGAACACATCCGAATTTTGCACTTTGACAGCCGAACCGGCTACCAGATCATCGTTGATATAAATGATTTTATCGCCGGGCAACACGCCCACTTTTTCGGCGGGAGTTCCGGCTATGGTCTGAACCACCATGATGGTATCGTCAAGGATCTGAAACTGTACGCCGATGCCATCAAAGCTTCCTTCTAGCGGCTCGCGCATACGCTGTACCTCATCTTTCGGTGTATAAACCGAATGCGGGTCCAGATCTTTCAGCACACCGCGAATGGACGATTCGATTATTTTCGTGTCATTGATGGTATCCACATACATGCTGGAAATGGCCGAAAGAGCCTGAACCAGTTTGCGTTGTTGTACAGGAGAAATTCCCTGTGAAAAAAGGTTGGTTGTTAGAAATAAAATGGCAAGCAGGCTGTATTTTCTCATTGCGTGATAAATCTTTAAATAATTTACTCAAAAAACAGAGACAAAGCTACATAATTAGCATGTTATCATTCAATACTTTTACAGAAATAAAATGTAAGAAAATTATATTTAACAGTTCAGTAATTTCTCTCCTGCGTTTAATTCTTCCGCCTTACAATCCTTGATTTCAGCTATCATCTGGTAGATATCATCAATAGATAATTTGCTTTCATCCGTTTCGACAAAGAGATGTTCCACCGGAGTAATTCTGATGGTGTCTTTGTTAAAGAGTTCGCCGAACGACAAATCACATCCGGCTTTCAGCGCTTGTTCCGCCAGTTGGGGTTTTCCCCGAAATCCGTGCAGTATCCATTTTTGAGCGGGTTTCATTTCCTTTCGCAAAGCGAATAATTCATTATAATAACCGACGCAGTGGATAATCATAGGTTTGCAGAATTGCTCGGCAAGTTCGATTTGTTTTCTGAAAAAATAAAGTTGCAGCTTGTAAGAAGCAGACGCGTATTTGTCAAGCCCGCACTCACCAACCAGTCGTACCCAGTCCCGGCCAATCCAGACTTTCAGTTGCTCAATATCATTTTCATAATACGAACCAACTTTCCATGGATGAATACCCACCGATGCCAAGCCAATATCCGGTTTCAGTGGCATGCCACGAACCTCAGAGAGTGACAAACTCCTCACCGTGCGTTCGAGCGGATATGCTTCAGGCCTATGTGTATGAATATCTGTACAGATCAAAATAGTAAAATTGTAATTTTATAAAACGGTAAACGTGTGAAGTAATTTCTACTCCACACGCCATATATTTGTTTTTCGCTAATTTATTTCAGAAAACTAATGGTCAGCGGATATTTCCAGTATTCGCCGTTGTAGGCTTTAACTGCCGCGACGATAATAAACACAGTAACGGCAATACCCATCACCGATAAAATGACAATTCCGATACCAATGACAACCGTTATAACGCCAATTACTCCCCAGATAAAATAGGAAATGGTGAAATTGATGATGTTCTTACCATGTTCATCCACATTTTTGCTGTCTTCCTTCCCAATCAGCCACATGATAAGGGGAATGATGAAGGCAGAGATAAACTGTGATAAATGCATGAGTAACAGATATGATTTTTCATCTATTCCGAGTAACGGCTGACGCTGAGAGGTCGCTGCAGTCGTTTGACCGGTTCCGTTAATTACTTTTTCCTTTTCTGCCTGGAATTCCTCTTCGGTCAGTGTGCCGTTTGCTTTCAGTTCTTCGAGTTTCTTGATTTTTTCGTACTGGTCGTAAGTCATGGTTATAAAATTAAAGGGTTATTTTTCCATTTCAGATAACAAATTATCAATCAATGTCACCATTCCGGCAAATTCCTTTTCATCGTACAACCTTGTCAGCATGACTATTTTACCGTTTTCATCTATAATTACATTGCGGGTAATGCCCGCTTCTTTGAGTGCATACAATCCAAAAATACCGGCTTTCGGGTCTAGCCCGATGGGATAGGTTATTCCGGTATCATGAGCGAATTTCCGGACAGTGGCTGCCGGTTCATCGCGGCCGATACCGTACAATGCAAACCGGGGATTATTTTTATGTTTCAGCCAGATTTCCTTTTCGATATGCGGCATTTCTTTGCGGCAAACCCCGCACCAGCTGGCGGTGAATTGCAGCATGACTACTTTTCCGCGCAGCGACGACAACTTCACTATACCCCCGTCAGGCAGTTTCATATCAAAGTCGGGAGTCATATCGCCTACCTTTACCAGATATTGCCGGCCTTCGGTGGTTGACGCAAGCTGTCCGTACACAATATTGAAGTCTGCAAGCATTAAAAACACTGCGGTTAAAGCCGGAAAAAGGAATTTAGTAACTACCTTCATTTTTATTTTATAATTTGGTCACAAATGTATGTATTTTTTGAGAAAATGCAAATAAAATAACCGGTTAGTACTGTCAATTTGTTTTTTCCGGTAGCTTATATGCCATTTCTTTTATTACAGTTGCCCATTCCTGCAGAGTTTTTGAATCGTCGAATGTTTCCCAGCTAACAGTCTGACCAATATACAATGTAAATGTGTTCCCTTTCTGTTTGAAAATCTCATCGACCAGAAAAAGCATTTCAAAATTAATCCGGGAATGCATTTTCTCTCTTATTTTTTCGAGAAAATAGAAAAACGTTGAATTCCGGGCTTCGAAGTAGAGGGGTACCACATCCCGGTTGTAATGTACAGATTTCTGGATAAAGTTTTTCTGCCACTCCAGATCAATTATTTCATCTCCGTATTTACGAGAAGTAGCTCCGGCAGGAAAAATGAGCAAATGCTCGGAGGAGCGGAAGAATTCCTGAACTTTCCTTACATTATTTCTTCCCTGATAACTATATTTCGATACAGGCAGAACCATTTCCCTCAGGGGCTCAACGTGGTTCAGTATCTCGTTGGCGTAAAACTTGATTTTTCCATCGAACCGGTGACCTATCGAATGTAAAATCGATATCGCGTCGAGAGCGCCCAGCGGATGATTACTGGCAAATATCAGCGGTTTTGCATCGGCTGGGAGATTTTCAATCCCTTTCACTCTGCATTCAATCCGGTAAAAATCCATACAGGCATCCACAAAATCCATATTCTTTTTACCCGGAGCGCTGTCAAACAGTTCGTTCAATCCATCTTCGTGCGCTATTTTTTTCAGGATTCTCATCAAAAAGCGGGGAATCTTTTTCCCTGCAAAAAGAGTGCTGGCAATCTGATCAAAATCAATTCTTACAGTTTTTATTTCTTCGTTCATCTGTCATTTTTACAATGAAAACACAAAATTAAAAATTATTGCTCAGAAAAACATCCAAATTCCGAATAACATTTATCAAAAATACAATGTTTTAGCGTTAGACTTACGAAACAGGTATTGTTTCATTAACTAAAATTTCTTTTGAAAATAAAAATTCATAAATTTGCATTTTTAAAGCAAGCCGGTTTTTTCCGGACAGTCGTTGTTTAATCTTATTCAATATTTTTTTGTATGAAAAAGGCAATCGTTGTTGGAGCATCTTCAGGTGTAGGCAGAGAATTAGCTAAAATCCTGGCCAGAAATGGTTATCATGTAGGTATTACCGCCCGTCGCGAATATCTGCTGCAGGAACTGGCTGCCGAAAAACCGGATGCTTATGTCGTGAAACCGTTCGATTTGCTTGAAACAGATATTATACTTACTAAACTGGATGAACTTGTTGATGAGTTGGGCGGACTGGATTTACTGATAATCAGCGCCGGACTGATCAAATTGAACACCGACCTTGATTATAATATTGAATACAAAATAAATATGGTCAATGTTACTGCTTTCAGCATGATGTGCAACTGGGCATTCAATTTATTCCGCAAGCAGGGTTACGGGCATCTGGCAGGCATCACATCGGTAGCCGGTTTGCGTGGCTGGCGCAACAATCCGGCCTATAACGCCAGTAAGGCTTTTCAGATAAACTACCTGGAAGGTCTGAGAAATCTGGCTCACTACCTGAAATTACCGATTACCGTTACCAATATTATACCCGGCTATATGGAAACAGACATGAAAGGAAAAACACTAGTGTTCTGGGTTTGTCCGCCCGAAAAGGCTGCCTGTATAATTTTCAAAGCACTTAATAAAAAACAAAAAATTATCTATGTTTACCGCAGATGGCGATTTACAGCCTTTCTGTATAAGCATCTGCCAAATAAAGTGATTGAATGCGCCTGACATTTTGGTAAATGAGAATAAATTTCAAACAGATTACTACGTTAATTTGTATTATTTTCACACCGAAACAAGAAACAACCCGCGAAAAAATGACTAAATTTGCAGGCAATATTTTTCATAGCGAATAAAAACAACTCCAAAATACTCATACTATGTCATTTATTGCAGAAAAAATACAATTCGAAGGTTTCACTTTCGATGATGTGTTGCTAGTTCCCTCCTACTCCGAAGTATTGCCCCGCGATGTAGATCTCACCACCCGTTTTACACGAAACATAGAACTGAAGATACCCATCGTATCAGCAGCGATGGATACCGTTACCGAAGCCAAAATGGCTATTGCCATTGCCCGTGAAGGTGGAATTGGTGTGATCCACAAAAACATGTCTATAGCTGAACAGGCAAGACAGGTAAGCATGGTGAAACGCGCCGAAAACGGAATGATTTCTAATCCCGTAACTATCCAGAAAGGAGCAAACGTAGGCGATGCCCTCGCTCTGATGGCCGAATACAAAATCGGGGGAATACCCGTTGTGGATGACGAAGGCTACCTGGTGGGAATCGTAACCAACCGCGATTTACGCTTTCAGCGCAACCTGAACAGACTGATTGACGAAGTGATGACGAAGGAAAATATCGTTACAACAACCCGTACGACCAACCTGGAAGAAGCTGCTGATATCCTCCAGAACCATAAAATCGAGAAATTGCCGGTAGTGGACGAGAACAATAAACTGATCGGGCTACTCACTTATAAAGATATCACCAAAGCCAAAGACAAACCGATGGCCTGCAAGGACAATCGCGGACGATTGCGCGTAGCAGCCGGTGTTGGTGTAACTTACGATACATTCGACCGCATTAGCGCGCTGGTGGAAGCTGGTGTGGATGCTATTGTTATTGACACGGCTCACGGACATTCAAAAGGGGTAATCGAAACCCTGCGCAAAGCAAAAGCACAATTTCCCACGATTGATATTATCGTTGGAAATATAGCTACAGCCGAAGCTGCCTTAGCACTGGCAGAAGCTGGTGCTGACGCAGTTAAAGTGGGTATTGGTCCGGGTTCTATCTGTACTACCCGCATCATCGCAGGAGTTGGTGTACCCCAGCTTTCAGCTATTTACGGCGTTTCCAAAGCTTTGAAAGGAACCGGAGTTCCTGTCATTGCCGACGGTGGTATCCGTTACTCGGGTGATATAGTTAAAGCCCTGGCAGCAGGAGCCAATACAATTATGGCCGGTTCACTTTTCGCAGGTGTAGAGGAATCACCGGGTGAAACCATCATCTTCAACGGACGTAAATTCAAATCGTACCGCGGAATGGGTTCGCTCGAAGCGATGGAAAAAGGTTCGAAAGACCGCTACTTCCAGGACATGGAAGATGATATCAAGAAACTGGTTCCCGAAGGTATTTCGGCTCGCGTGCCATTCAAAGGTTCACTTTTCGAGGTTGTATATCAAATGATCGGCGGACTTCGTGCCGGAATGGGATACTGCGGTTCCCACAACATTACCGAACTTCACAAAGCCAAATTTACCCGTATCACCAGTGCAGGTGTAGCTGAAAATCACCCTCACGATGTGACAATAACCAGTGAAGCTCCAAACTACAGCCGGGGTGAATAAATTCAAATAAATACAAAAACAAATTACTGTTAATCACAAATTTACTCTCCATAAAAAAGGGAGTAAATTTGTGTAAAACACTTTTGTGTCACAATTTTATCAGAATATCAGCGTTTTTAATCAGCATAAAAAAAAATAAATTCAAATTTTTAATCTGTATGAAGAAAGTTCTTGTTTCTGTTTTTGGACTATGTTTAGCCGCGGTATCAGCTCTGGCTCAACCCTCTGACCCTACTCTGATGAAAATTAACGGGAAAGAAATTCCCATTTCGGAATTTGAATACATTTACAATAAAAACAATTCGAATAATGTGTTGGACAAGAAATCCCTCGAAGAATACGTGGATTTATTTGTCAACTTCAAACTGAAAGTGGAAGAAGCCATAGCACAGGGTTTGGATACCACACAATCGTTCCGGTCGGAATTAGCTCTGTACCGCAATCAACTCGCAGAACAATATCTCACCGACAGCAGCATGAGTTCGTCTTTGCTGAAAAATGCTTACGACCGCAAAAAAGAAGAAGTGGAAGTGAGCCATATACTGGTGAAAATTGCCGATACAGGCACTGCGGCCGATACGCTGGCTGCCTACAACAAAGCGCTCGGGATTTATAAACGTGCGCAGCGTGAAGATTTCGGGAAACTGGCGGATGGATTAATGCACTGCGCACTCCCTATACGTTCGAAAACGCAGCCTATTCAACACCTGTCGGATCTGTTTCCAGTCCGGTACGGACTTTTCTGGGCTACCACATCATTAAGGTGACCGATAAAAGGGCATCACAGGGCGAAGTGCACGTAAAGCACATCTTTATTCTTGACAACGATCCGAATTCAAAAAACAAAACTGAGCTGAAAGCAAGAATTGATTCACTGTATCAACGGGTAAAAACAGGTGACGATTTCGGAGAACTTGCTAAAAAGCACTCTCAGGATCCGGGTTCTGCCCGTCAGAATGGTGACCTTCCCTGGTTTGGCAGTGGCCAGATGATCCCTGAATTTGAGAAAGCAGCTTTTTCGTTGAAAAATCCCGGCGATTATAGCGAACCTGTACGTTCTGCCGTAGGATGGCATATCATACAGTTGATTGAGAAAAGACCTCTT